>JACRPV010000108.1 GCA_016223015.1 Geobacter sp.
TGCTCAAGGGGCCGGTTGCATCCATCGACACGGACGCCGGCACCCTGGTGGTCATGGGACAGACCGTGAACGCCCTTGATACCACGATCTACGATCATATCAGCAGCCTGAGCGGGCTGACGGTCAACGACATGGTGGTGGTAAGCGGTTATGTTGATGCCAACGGTCAGGTTCAGGCAACCCGCATCGAACGGAAGAGCAACCCCTTCATTCCCAACAGCACACCGGTCAAGGTGATCGGCGCAGTCTCCGCAATAAACGGCCAGACCATCACCGTTGGCGGCCTCACCGTCATCAGCACCCAGGCATTGCCGCAGCAGCTTGCCGCCGGCGTCCTTGTCAAGGTCAGAGGGACCCTGAGCGCAACGAACGGCACCCTCACCGCAACCCAGGTCTCCATCAAGCACCCCGAACTGGATGATGCCGACCACGCGATGATCGAGGGCATGGTGGCCAACCTCTCTGTGGCTGACGGAACCTTCACCGTGGGAGGGATTTCGGTGCTGGCAAACGGGGTCGACCTGTCGGGTATTACCGCAAACGACCGGGTCGAGGTGGAAGGGAAACTGGTCAACGGTGTCCTGCTCGCCTACAGGGTAACTCTCAAGCAGCACGGCAAAGGTGGCGGCATGCCGACCCCGACCCCGACGCCCACCCCGACGCCTTCGCCTTCTGCAGGGCAAACCGTGTTCAATAGCAACTGCGCCGGTTGCCATGTCCTGACCGGCACCACCACCATGAACCTTCCCGGCAAAGGGTCTCTGGTCAGCACGAAATTCCCGGCTGCCGGGACGAGCGGCCACAAGGGGATCACCCTCTCGGCCAGCCAGATCACCGACCTTGCCGCATTCCTGAATGGGCAGGCGACTCCGACTCCGACACCGACGCCGACTCCCACACCGACGCCGACCCCTACACCGACGCCGACCCCCACACCGTCTCCCACTGCTGGTCAGGCGGTGTTCACAACCAACTGTGCCGACTGCCACGTCCTTACCGGCACCTCACGCATGAACCTCACAGGCAAAAGCGCGCTGGTCAGCACGAAATTCCCCTCAGCAGGCGTTAGCGGCCATCAGGGGATCATCCTGTCGGCAACCGAGCTTGCCGATCTCAAGGCTTTCCTCCAATAGGAGGCTGCACAAACGAAACGGGCCTGCATCTGCAGGCCCGTTTCCCATTTCTCGCCAATTATCCCCTGTTCGTCATCCCTTTTCCTTCAGCACCAGTGCTACGGCATAGACCGCGCTGCGCGACGCGCCCGAAAGGGCGGTCACCCGCTGCACCGCCTCCTTGACCGTGCAGCCAGCGGCAAGGGCGGTCCGGAGCATATCTTCCATGTCCGGGGGCGCATGCTCCGGCTGCGGCTCTCCGGCTGCCACCAGGATCACCACCTCCCCCCGCGCAGGCGTCTCGGTGAAACGGCGGGCCAGTTCCGGAAGACGGTCACGGGCGATCTCTTCGTATATTTTTGTCAGTTCACGGGCCACTACTGCGTTTCGGTCGCCGAACAGGTCGGCCATGTCGGAGAGAGTGGCAGCTAGCCGGTGTGGTGCCTCGTAGAAGACGAGCAGGCGCGGTTCGGCAGCCAGCGATGACAGCCGCTCGCGCCGTTTCCCCTGGCGGTTGGGCAGAAACCCGACAAAGGTGAATTCGTCCGTCGGCAGCCCGGATGCCGACAGGGCCGCAATTGCCGCGCACCCGCCGGGCAGCGGAACCACGTTCACCCCGGCTGCCGCGGCATCGCGCACCAGCTGGTAGCCGGGATCGGAGATGCAGGGGGTGCCGGCATCGGAGACCAGTGCCACGTTCTTCCCCTCGGCAAGTGCCGCAATGATCTGCTGCCCCTTGATCTGCTGGTTATGGTCGAAATAGGAGACGAGCGGCCGGGAGATGCCGAAATGGGTCAGGAGCTTGCGGGTATGGCGGGTGTCCTCCGCGGCGATCAGATCCACCTCGCCCAGGACCCGCACCGCACGGAAGGTCATGTCTTCCAGGTTGCCGATGGGGGTGGCAACGATATAGAGTGTGCCTGCCGGCACCCTATTTCCCCCAGTCCCTGGAATAGCGGAAATCCCGGTCGATGGTCCGGTTGGAGACCTTGGCGATCACCGGCAGCCGCCGCTTAAAGTGGGAATTCTGCACCTTGCCCCGGATCTGGTCGATGAAATCAGGGGCAAGTCCGCTGGCTAACAGCTCGTCGCGGGTCATCCGCTGATCCACCATCCGATAGAGCAGTTCGTCCACGGCCCGATAGGTGAAGCCCAGTTCCTGCTCGTCGGTCTGCCCGGCCCAGAGGTCCGCGGAGGGCTGCTTGTCGATGACGGCCCGCGGCACCCCCATCTCTTCGGAAAGCTCCCAGACCTGAGACTTGTAGAGGTCACCGATCGGGTTCAGCGCGCTGGCCATGTCGCCGTAGAGGGTGCCGTAGCCAAGGAGCAGCTCGGTCTTGTTGCTGGTCCCGAGCACCAGGGCGCCAAGTGCTGCCGAATGGTCGAAGAGGATGGTCATCCGCTCCCGGGCCATCTTGTTGCCACGGCGCATGGGGTCCGCATCGGGGAAGAGATTGAAGTAGGCATCCACCATCGGGGTGATCTCGATGACCTGGTACGATATCCCCAGGTTCTCAGCCACCAGGCGGGCATGGGCCTCGCTTTCCGGGTTGCTGGCCCTGTAGGGCATCACGATGGCGTGGACGTTCTCCGGTCCCAGCCCCTCTGCCGCCAGGTGGGCGACCAGGGCCGAATCGATGCCGCCGGAGAGACCGAGCACCGCCTTTTTCAGCCCGACCTTGGTGACTTCCTCCCTGACAAAGCCGGTCAGGACCTGGCGCAAAAGCTTGCCGTTCACCTTCAACCCAGCCATCAGCACTCCCTCCCCTGCTCGATCCGCCTCAGCTCCTTCATGGTGATGAAGAGGTTCTCGTCCCGCATCATCGGGGAAAAGATCCGTTCCCGCCGTAGCGCGCCCTGGCTGAGCTTCGCCAGCACCAGGTCCTCTTCAAAGAGTTGCGCCCGGACGATGGTCGAGCCGTCCGGGTCGACCGCCTCGGAACCGCCCCAGAAATTCACGCCATCCTCGTACCCGACCCGGTTGCAGTAGAGCACCCGGCTGTTGAGAAACATGGCAACGGTGGAGGTGAGCTTCTGCCAGGCAATGGTGGAGCCGAGGGATTCGGCGTCGGTAACCCCCCTGCCGGGGCTGCTGGAGAGGCAGATCAGAGTGGTGGCGCCGTCCATGGCCAGGATGTAGGAGCTGGACAGGTGCCACATGTCTTCGCATATCAGCAGCCCCATCCGGCCGAATTTTGTGTCGAAGGCACGGAAACGCTCGCCCCGGGCCATGTACCGGGGCGTCCAGGGAAAGGGCCACATCCGGCACCAGGTCCTTGAGAAAATAGCCGGTCAGGCCCAGTTCGGGAAAGAGCACCAGATCGGCACGCTCCGCAATGGCCCGCTCTACGGCAGCCTCGATGGTGGTCAGGTTGTCGGCCAAACAGCCCAGCTTGGGGCGGATCTGGGCCAGGGCAACGGTGAAGTCCATGGCATGCTCCCTCATTTTTTCGCTAACCGCTTGCTGAAAAACTCAGGTTGTTCAAAAACAGTCAGATCGTTGCACCCGCAGAAAGCCCCGCGGAGGCGTAGCAGCGCTACGCCGCACAAGGCGGCTTTTCGAGGACGGCGGCGAGATGGCTGTTTTTCAACAACGTGCTAACCGTAGCATACGAGAAAGGGCTTTGCAACGCCCCACCGCATGTCAGTACGCCAGATCGAAGGCATTGACGATATGCTCGACCTGCGGTGAAGCGCCCGCGAGCAGGATGATGGCCACCACGTCGAAGCGGGCGGCCGCATCGGGCTTCCTGGCCCGGGCAAGCCAGGTGAGCGCCGCCTTGGAGATCTGGCGCTGCTTGAAAGGGGTAACCGCCAGCTGCGGGGGGCCGTAGGAAAGGTCGCGGCGGGTCTTCACCTCGACAAAGACCAGGGTCGCGCCGTCGCGGGCCACGATGTCCACCTCCCCACCCTTGCAGCGGAAGTTGCGCTCGACGATCCGATATCCCTTACGGGTCAGATAGGAGACCGCCATCTCCTCTCCTTCCGCCCCGAGCTTGAGGTTGGAAGCGTTTTCCTCTTCCGTTCGCTTCACGAATCACCCCGCACGTGCTCCCTGACCCCGCGAAAGGTGCGGCGGTGGATCGGCGAAGGGCCGAGAGCGGCAATGGCTGCCAGGTGCGACGCTGCACCGTACCCCTTGTGGCTGGCAAAGCCGTATCCGGGATATTGCTGGTCATACTCCTCCATCAGCCGGTCACGCGTCACCTTGGCAACGATGGAGGCGGCAGCAATGGAAGCGGAGAGGGAATCTCCCTTTTTGATGGTCTTTTGCGGGATATTGACCGGAATGGTGCTGATGCCGTCGATGAGGAGATAATCCGGGATAAGGGAAAGGTCGGCAACGGCACTCCGCATGGCCGCGAGCGTTGCCTGGAGGATGTTGATCCGATCGATGGCGGCATGATCGGCCATGCCGACCCCGATGGCCAGGGCCTTTTCCCTGACGATTTCGAGAACCGCCTCGCGGCGGGCCGGCGTGAGTTTCTTGGAGTCGTCCAGCCCCGAAATCTCCACGCCATGGGGGAGGATGACGGCGGCAGCGACCACCGGCCCGGCCAGAGGTCCGCGTCCCGCTTCGTCCAGACCGGCGATGATGCCATATCCCTGGCGCCGCATCCGGGACTCAAAGGCATAGAGCGACAGCTCCCCGTCTTCCCCGGCAAAGAGTTCGAGATTCATCGTCACCTCCGGCCCTGTACAACTGCAGCAGAAATGAAAAAGCCCCGGCGAACCGGGGCTTGCAGAACCCTGTCTACTGCCCTGCCACGTATTTCTTTTCCTTGATGCGGGCAGCCTTGCCGCGGAGCTTGCGCAGGTAGTAGAGCTTGGCGCGCCGTACCTGGCCCCTGGTAACCACCTCGATGGTTTCCAGCGACGGCGAATGGAGCGGAAACACCCTTTCCACGCCGACTCCGTTGGAGATCTTGCGCACGGTGAACGACTCGCGCAGTCCGCCGTTCTGACGGCTGATCACCACCCCCTGGAAGGCCTGGATACGGCTCTTGTCACCTTCTACGATCTTCACGTGTACCTTCACGGTATCGCCCGGCTTGAAGGGGACCACGTTCTTCTTCATCTGTTCCATTTCCAAATAATCGATCTTGTTCATCTCTTTACTTCCTCCTCTATGCAGATAGCGTGTGCTTTTCGTGCTGGATACGCCTTCATCGGGATCCAAACAGTCTGTCAAGGTATATGGCCACCGCCGCTCTTACCGACAGGTGGTTATAGGTATCACTCCCCCTGATCGGTTCCAGGATGAGATCGGCGCCATCAAAAACTTCCTCGGTGAGTCCCCAGCCCGTGCCGAACAGGAGCAAGGTCGGCCGGGTCTCCTCTTCCAGATGCTCTCTCAGACGGGCAGCATCGATGCAACCGCTCCGGCCGCGAGCTCCGGTAACGACGATTCTGGGTGCCACGGCAAAGGAGCCGGTCATGTCGGCTATGGCCGCTTCGAGCCCATCGACCACCCGAAGCAGTGCCAGTGCCTCGCGGCGCCGGGGATTGTAGGCGGCCCCCCAGCCTTCGATCCAGTGGGCGCGTATCCGTTCGGCCAGGGCCTGCTGCTCTGCCACGGGAGTCACCACGTAGTAGCGAAACATCCCGAAGGTCTTGGCGGCCCTGGCAATATCGTGAATATCCAGGTTGGTAACGGCCGTGGTTACCACCTGGCGGTTCTTGTCATAGACCGGGTGGTGCAGCAGGGCAATGGCGACCCTGGATGCCGGTACAGCAGCCTCAGTCATGGCCATCCTCCCGCATCCGCTTAAGGAGTTCCCGCTCGTCAGGAGTAAGCTCCACCGAGGAGAGCAGCTCGGGACGCCCGGCCAGCGTGCGCAGCAGAGCCTGTCTTCTCCGCCAGCGGGCAATTTCCTTGTGGTTGCCCGACAGCAGCACCTCGGGAACCGCGAGACCGCGGTACTCGGGAGGCCTGGTGTACTGCGGATATTCCAGCAGTCCGTCGGCAAAGGACTCGTCATGCGCCGAGGCGCCGCACCCCAGGACACCGGGAAGGAGCCTGGCAATCGCGTCTACCAGGACCATCGCCGCCAGTTCGCCGCCGGTCAGGACAAAGTCTCCCAGGGAGACCTCTCTGTCCACGTACAGCTCGGTGATCCGTTCGTCGATCCCCTCGTAGCGCCCGCAGATGATGATCAGGCCCGGTTCGCACGAGAGTTCGCGCGCCATTTGCTGGTTGAAGGGAATGCCGCGCGGCGAGGTGAGCAGGACCTGTGCCCCCGGACGCTCCGCCTTCACCTGCTCGATGCAGGCTGCAAGCGGCTCGACCTTCATCACCATGCCGGCACCGCCGCCATAGGGGGCATCGTCCACGGTCCGGTGGCGGTCGGTGGCATAATCCCTGATGTTGTGGCAGCGGATATCTATCAGCCCGGCACTTACTGCCCGTCCGACGATGCTTTCGCTCAGCGGACCGGCAAACATGCCGGGAAAAAGCGTCAATATATCGAATGTCATAGAGCGCTGGGGCGTAGCATGGTCTGGTGCTGCATGACCGGCATAGGCATCGGATCGGGAAAAACTCTCATAAATCGAGCAGCCCTTCCAGCGGGCTTACGGTCATGGTCCTTCCGGCCAGGTCTATCTCACGAACTACCTCTTCGAGGGCCGGGAACAGGTACTCGCGGTTTCCATCGGCAACCACATAGACATCGTTGCTGCCGGTTTCGATGATATCGACCAGGGTACCGAACTCCTCCCCTGTCTCCGATATCACGCGCAACCCCAGGAGGTCGTGCCAGTAATACTCACCCTCGTCCGGTTCGGGCAGCTGGTGGCGGTAGACGACCAGTTCCCTGCCGACGAGGCTCTCCACGGTATTGATGTCGTCGTAGCCCTTCAACCTGATCAAGGCCTTGCCGCCATGAAGACGGACACCGGCCAGCGCTACATCCATCACATCGCCACGCTCTCCCCGGAGCAGGAGCCGGCGGAGCGACTTCAAGGTTGTGAACTCCCCTGAATAAGAAAGAACCCGCAATTCTCCCCTGATCCCGTGGGTACCGATTATTTTCCCCAGGGGGATCAGATCATCAGAATCCATCATCACTCGACGATCTTGAGGACCGCCTTTTTGTTGTCCTTGGTAGAAACAGCGTTGAGCAACGTCCGGATGGCCTTGGCAGTCCGCCCTTCCTTGCCGATGATTCTCCCCATATCCTCCTTGGCCACCGTCAATTTGATAACCAGCGTATCCTCTTCAAACTCCTCGCTGGTCTTGACTTGGCCGGGGTCGTCAACAAGTGCCTTCGCGATGGTCTCTACGAGCTGTCTCATGTCGGTATCCTCTGTGGGTGTAGAATATCCGGCGGACCGGGGACAACAGAGCGCTATGCTGCCTTGGCGGTGAACTTGGCCCAGAGACCGGATTTCTTCATGAGTTGCTTCACGGTGTCGGTAGGCTGTGCACCCTTGTTGAGCCATTCCAGGGTCTTGGTCTCTTCGAGCCGGATGGCAGCGGGGTCGAGATTCGGGTCATAGGTCCCCACGTTGTCGATGAAACGGCCGTCGCGCTTGCAGCGCTCATCGGCAACCACTATCTGGTAGAACGGCTTCTTTTTGGCGCCAGCACGGGCAAGTCTGATTTTTACTGCCATTGTTTCCTCCTGAGTTCGACGTGGTGTCGATGTAATGTGTGGTTAAAAGGGAAGCATGCCGCGCATGCCGCCCATCCCCCGCATAAGCCCCTTGGGGCCGAGCTTCTGCAGTTGCTTCATAACCTTCTGCGCCTCGGTGAAGCGCTTGAGGAGCTGGTTCACTTCCTGGACCGATGTCCCGCTTCCCTTGGCGATCCGCATCCGTCGGCTGCCGTTGATGATGGTGTGATTGGCGCGCTCCTTGGGAGTCATGGAGCTGATGATCGCCTCGATCCGCATCATCTCCCGCTCGCTCGGCTGGGCATTGCCCATCTGCTTCATCATCTTCCCCATGCCGGGGATCATCCCCATGATCGACTCCAGCGACCCCATCTTCTTGATCTGCTGGAGCTGATTGCGGAAATCTTCCAGATCGAACTGGCTCTTTTTCAGCTTCTGCTGGAGCTGCGCGGCCTCGGTGGCATCGTAGACCCCCTGCGCCTTTTCGACCAGGGTCAGCACATCCCCCATGCCGAGAATGCGGGAGACCAGCCGGTCGGCGTGAAAGACCTCCAGCGCATCCAGCTTCTCGCCAATGCCGACGAACTTTACCGGACGGCCGGTGACCGCCTTGATGGAAAGGGCCGCGCCACCCTTGGCGTCGCCGTCGAGCTTGGTGAGAACGACGCCGGAAATGGAGAGCCGCTCGTTGAAGCCGCTGGCAACGTTGACCGCTTCCTGGCCGGTCATGGCGTCGGCCACGAAGAGGATCTCCCGCGGCTGCACCTCGTCCCTGATCCGGACCAGTTCATTCATCAGAAAGTCGTCGATCTGATGGCGGCCGGCCGTATCGAGGATCACGGTGTCGAAACCGTTGAGCTCGGCATAGCGCATGGCGTCGCGACAGATGACGACTGGGTCCTGGTCGGCGCGGGAATCGTAGGTTTCGATCCCCAGCTGTGCCCCCAGGGTCTTGAGCTGGTCAATGGCGGCCGGCCGGTAGACGTCGGCCGGGACCAGCAGGGGCGAACGGCGCAGCCCCTTGAGATGACGGGCCAGCTTGCCGCAGGAGGTGGTTTTCCCCGCCCCTTGCAGACCGACCATCATGATTGCCACCGGCGGCTTTGCCGCCAGATCGAGTCCATTGTCCTCGTCACCCCCCATGAGGGCAACGAGCTCGTCGTGAACGATCTTGACCACCTGCTGGCCCGGCGTCAGGCTCTGCAGGACCTGGGTGCCGACCGCGCGCACGCGGACCCGCTCGACGAAGTCCTTCACGACCCGGAAGTTGACGTCTGCCTCCAGGAGCACCAGGCGCACCTCGCGCAGGGCGTCCTTGATATTCTCCTCGGTCATGACCCCCTGACCGCGAAGCTTCTTGAAGACCAGTTCCAGTTTGTCGGAAAGATTCTCGAACATGTAGATTCCACTCGGGTTTTCGCACTTCGCCGACAGGAGCCGGAAAAAGGGCGCAGCTAGCCATTCGTAAGGGATTGAATATAGGTGATTAACCATTGGATTGTCAAGACAAATTTAACCAACGCGTTACTGCCGATTTTCTCACGGACAGGAGGGGTGAAGGGAAGAAATGCTATGTCGGCGGAGTCTCATCTTGGTCGCCATTGTCACCGGCAGGGGGAGATGCATCGGGCTGAACTGCCGAACCGGCTTCATCCCCATGCGTATCGGCAGCAGCGGGAACTGCCTCTTCAGAAGCAACCGCGACAGCCGGTTCTCCGGCAGGGGGATCGTCGGGAAGCGTAGCCATCGGCTCATCGTGGGAGAGGATGCAGCCTTCGATCTGCTGCACCTCGCCCGACGTATCGAGCAGCGCGACGATGTTCTGCACGGTCGGCAGGAGCTTGCCGAAACGGCAGGAGAGTTCCACCTTCTGCTGCTGCAGGGTCTTCTGTTTGGCAAGCTTCTTCAGCAGTGCATCCCGCTGCGCCTCGTCCGGGCAGACGAGCAGTCCGGCAGCAACGGCTTCATCCGCGGAATCGAATCCCAGGGCATCGGCCAAAACGGCATTGCATTCGAGCATCTTGCCATCCGGTCCGGCAACGTAACAGCCCACCGGTACCCGTTCAAAGAAGCGCCTGAACCGTGCAGGGTCGGCTCCTGCAGCTGACGTGCGGCAGCCGCGGACAACCTTCAGCAGGCCGTTTATGGTGCGGGAGATCGTGGCTATCTCGCCGCCACCGTCGGATGGTACTTCTTCACCAGGGTCGGTTCCATTCCAGGCTCTCCCTGCAGCACTCCCCAGGGCAGACAACGGCGCCAGCACCCTGTGCAAGGCTACTCCGAGGAGAAGGATCCCGCACCCCATCGCCAGCCAGAGGATGAGCGTATAGGCGCGTTCAGCCCGCACACCTTCGCGGCTGACTTCCGCTGGGATCTTTGTTCTCAGGACCAGAGCCGGTTTCCCGTAAAGATCGTCCATCAGTCCGTAGATCGCCAGCTCACGCTCGCCAAAGGGTTTTACCAGCGATTGCTTCGACGAAGAGACGGCCGTCAGCACTGCGGAAAACTCCGGCGACAGGTAAGGGTCCCCCATCCGCCCGACAGCAAAGGAGACCCGCGATGCCTTGCTCAGGCGCTCGATCTCCACGTCATCGAGAAATCGCCCCATGATGATGGTGCCGCGGATGGTGCCGGTCCGGCTGGAGGGGAGAATCGGTCGCGCAGCCAGCAGCAGCGGGCCTTCGGCGAGATTGATGATACCGCTGACGCTGTCGGATGGGAAGGAGTGGCTGAGCAGCCTGCTCCCCGGCGCAAGGTGATTGTGCAGGCTGATCTTGCTGCCGGTTACCTGGGCCGTCTTCCAGTCGTACCACCCTTCGTAGACGATCCTGCCCGAGGTGTTGACGAACATGATCAGATTGACCTTGATATCCTTGAACGTCGAAGGGGGAATATTACGCTGGATAAACGCGGGATTGCCCGTTTCCACGAAATCGTAGGATTCGTCCCAGGCACCCCAGTCGCCGACCTGGCTGCTCAACATCTCCCGGTTATCCGCCAGGAGACCTTTGACCCGGTGGTAACTCTCCTGGAGTTCACGCTGCTCCAGCTTCTGGTAACTCCGCTCAAACACGTATCCGGCAGCGCTCCAGAGTACAACCGTCAGGAGTGCCATGACCGTGACGACAATCAGAATACTTTTCAGGCGAAGCGACATGCATCCTCCGGGGTATTCCCCACTTTCAGCTGCGGAATAGAGAACATATCGTCATAATTTTCGGCAACTGAAGCGACTGCTCACGATCTGGCGGAAGGGATTGCCGCAGCGGCCCATGTCTGTTACAGTGGGCGAAATCTGCCGGAGGGGAACCGTGAAACGACAAGCCGTTATCGGCATGGTGGCTGCCATGCCGGAAGAGATCAGGCCGCTGCTCGGCCAGATGCAGCAGATCCGGAAGGAAACCGTGGAAGGGTACCGACTCTATCGGTTCGAGACGGGCGGACAGCATGTCTGCCTGGTGGAATCTGGCATGGGACCGACGCACGCGGCAACGGCGACCAGGATACTCATCGATGCCGTCCAGCCGAGTCTCATCGTCAACTTCGGCTTTGCCGGAGCGCTCGCACCGGACCTGCAGGTCGGCGACATCGTGCTGGCAAATCGCCTGCTCTTACTCCACGAGCGCCTGTTCAGCGAGCAGCAGGGTCTCTCGCAAGCCGTGACCGAGCGCATCGAAGCATTCCTGGCCAGATGCAAGGAGACGGTGTCCCACCGGACGACCTTTGTCACTGCCGGAAAGATCGTGACCAAAAAGGAGCTGGCACTCCGCCTTCCAGCCGGTGCGGCCCTATCGGTGATCGAGATGGAAACGTCTGCGGTAGCCCGGATAGCGAACCGTAACGGCACCCCCCTGGGCTGCTGCGGCTGGCACGCAATTCCAGGAGCGCAGGCAGGAAGTTGGCGGACGTCATGCAAAGGCTTTTGGCTGAGGATATCCTGGCATGAGGCAGTCGGGTCACTGACCCGGGCAAGGCAGCTTGAGTGCGATGAAAGAGGCCGGTAGGTTACCCTCCCGGCCTCTTTCCGTTCACTGTACCATCGGTTTCGGTGTTGCGTCGGCATTGGGAGGGAGTATCGGGTACTCCACCGCCGGCTGCTTGCCGGTAAGGGATTTCAGGAAACTGACAACCTGTGCCGTTTCGGCAGGGGTCATGCTGGTTCCCAACTGGGACGATGCCATGACCGACACTGCCTCGCCAAGGGTCCAGACCTTGCCGGAATGGAAATAGGGAGGCGTCAGGTTGATATTCCTGAGCGACGGCGACTTGAAGGAGAAACGGTCGCTCTCGGTATTGGTCACCTTGAAACGCCCCAGGTCGCCGACAGGGCGGAGGTCGGCATCAGGTGCCTTGGCAACGCCGAAGGGGAAGTAACCGCCACCACCCAGGTTGATCCCGCCGTGACAGGCGGCACAGCCCTTGTCCATGAACAGTTTCAGCCCCTGCACCTCCGCACTGTTGAGTGCCTTGCCATTCCCCT
>JACRPV010000109.1:0-924 GCA_016223015.1 Geobacter sp.
TGCGCCCTGCTCGCTTCCTGCGCCATCATAACCGTCAACGTCTATTTCCCCGAAAAGGCGGTGAAGGACGCCTACAAACCGGTGGACGAGATGCTCCTGAAGGGGAGCGGCGACAAGCCGGCCACCGACGTGAAACCGCCGGCAACGGAACAGACACCGCCCGAGGCCGGGCCGCAGAGCAGGCTTTTGGACCGGCTGCCGCGCTTTGCCCTGGTCGGCGAGGCCCTGGCGGCCGACAACTACGCGGACGACCTGGCCGTGGAGCTTGCCAGCATGCCCGAGGTCGACAAGGCCTACGCCGACATGAACAAGATCCTGCCGAAGATCACCGCCCTCCTGGAGAGCGGCGCCATCGGCCTGACCAACCAGGGGCTGGTCACGGTGCGGGACAAGAGCAAGGTGACGCCGGCGGACGAGGCGTTGATCAAGACCGAGAACGACAGCCGCAAGACCGTGGTGAACGGCATGGCAAAGGCCATCCTGAAACTCAACAAGCAGAAGGAAAGTGCGGAAGCGCTGAACCAGATCAGGGGGAAGGCGGCGGCCACCTATGCAGAGATCAAGCGGGATTCGGCCAAGCAGGGATGGTGGACCCAGCTTCCCAACGGCCGGTGGGTCCAGAAATAGGAACGCTCAAAATGCATATGCCGCCCGGACAGCGGCGGCATATGCATTTACAAGGAATGAAGCAGCTCGTGGAAGCAGTTTACCAGCTTTATTAGCATTGTCAAATTAATTATCGATTTTTTTCTGCCTGGCGCCGCTGCCTGTCCAGGCCGACCAAGGCGGCGAATTCCTGCGGCGGCAGCGGCCTGCTGAAGAAAAAGCCCTGGACTTCCTGGCAGCCGTAAGCACGCATGAACTCCAGCTGCTCGATGGTCTCCACCCCCTCTGCCACCACCTCCAGCTTCAGGTTGTGCGCCA
>JACRPV010000109.1:1011-19557 GCA_016223015.1 Geobacter sp.
TCACCGCATCGCCCGGCTCGGTTATGACGCCGGCAACAAAGGAGCGGTCGATCTTGAGGGTATCGATGGGAAAGCGCCGCAGATAGGCAAGGGACGAATACCCGGTGCCGAAATCGTCCACGGCGATCCGCACTCCCATCTCCTTGATGCCGGCCAGCTTGCCCACCGCCTGCTGCACATCCCCCATCAGCATGCTCTCGGTGATCTCCACCTCCAGGAAATCGGGTAACAGGAAGCTCTCCCGCAATGCCCGCGCTATCATCTCCTCAAGCCCCTGCTGGCTGAACTGCCTTCCCGACAGGTTGACCGACACCCGCAGTCCGCGCAGGCCATCCTCCTGCCAGGCGCGGGTCTGGCGACACGCCTCCCGCACCACCCATTCCCCGACCTGGACGATCAGGCCGGTATCCTCCAGGAGCCCGATGAAGCGGTCCGGACCCACCAGCGGGCCATCAGAAGGCTGCCAGCGGATGAGCGCCTCCATCCCAACCACTGCGCCGTCGTGAGCCCGCACCCTGGGCTGGTAATGGAGGACGAATTCGCCCCGCTCCAGGGCATGGCGCATCTGCAGCTCCAGCTCCAGCCGGTCGTGGACCTTCCGGTTCATCTCGTCGGCAAAGAACTTGAAACTGTTGCGGCCATGTTCCTTGACCAGATACATGGCAATATCGGCATTCTTCAACAGCTTGTCCCCGGTCGTACCGTCGGTGGGAGACATGCTGATGCCGATGCTGACCGTCACGAACACCTCCTGCCCCTCGACGTCGAACGGCTTGTCGAACTGGCGTTCCAGCCGCTCGGCCACCAGCGCCACCTCTTCGGTCTTTATGTTGGAGAGCAGGATGACGAATTCGTCCCCCCCGAGCCGGGCAACGGTATTGTATCTCCTGGTCATGGTGGTAAGCCGCCCGGCAACCTGCTTGAGAAGCGCATCCCCAGCGGCATGCCCGAGGGAGTCGTTGACGTACTTGAAGTTGTCGAGATCGAGGAGCAGCACCGCCTGGGGCAGCCCGGTCCGGTCGCCGAGGGCCAGCAACTGTTCGAGGCGGTCGTGGAGCAGGTTGCGGTTGGGCAGGCCGGTGAGCGAATCGTGGCTGGCCTGGTGCATCAGTTCGGCCTCATACCGTTTCCGTTCGGTGATGTCGTGCAGCAGCAGGCAGGCCACCTGCTCCCCCCTGACCGAGGTGCGGCTGGCACAGGCGTCCATGACTGCAATCGACCCATCCTGGCGCCTGATGCTGATCTCCATCCAGGGGACCTGCTGTTCCTGGGCCAGCCGCTGCATCTGCAGCTCCAGCAGGGTGCAGTCGTCGACCAGGAAATCGCAGAAAGGCCTGCCGACGAGATCCTGCTTGGGATAGCCCAACAGCTCGGACACGGCGTGGTTCGCATCCAGGACCTTCCGATCGGTGACGGAAACCAGGACAACCCCCTCGGCAGCGTGCTCAACCACCGAGCTGTAGAGATGTTCCGTCTCTTTCCGCCGCAACCGGGAAGCCTGCAGCTTGCCCATGAATCGGAGGCTGACAAAGAGGATGGTCAGGGCCAACAGGACGAACCAGACGATGAAGTAGCCGATGGTCTGCTTCCCCTGCTGCGTGATCTGCCGGGGCAGGTCCACGCGGACCACGGCCGCGGGCTGGCCATAGACGTCGTTCAGCAGGATATGGCCGACGAGAAGGTCCTCCCCGCGATCGAGATGGATCGAGGACATGGAGGTGATCTTCGTCGTACAGGCCAGCAGCTGGTCTTTCCGGGCAGGATCGCCCGTGGTGAGTATCCGCAGGGGGAGGAGGGTCAGTTCGCCGAGCCGGGCAACCTCTTCCTGGCCCAGGTAACGCCCCATGATGAGAGTGCCGCGGATGGGGCCCTGGTACTGGCTGGTGATGATCGGTCGGGAGGCCACGAGCATCGGCCTGCCCGAAAGCGTTATCAGCCCGGTTCTGCCGTTTTTCAGGTTATCGTGCCGCAGCAGGCAGCCGCCCGGTGCCAGATGCCGCATCAGGTCTGCCGGTACCGGAACGGCCCGCCCCTCCTTCAGATCGATGGATCTGGCATAAACGAGTTCGGCCGAGGTGCGTACGAAGGCGATGAGATTGACGCGGAGCCGGATCAGGGTCTGATCGTCGAGATTGCCGGTGATATAGGACCGGTCGCCGTCGGCAATGAACCGGCAGGTGTCGTCCCAACCGGCATAGTCGGCTGTCGAGGCATCCAGGTAGCCGAGGTCGTTGGCAATGGCGCTCGTGACCCGCTGCAGGTCCTGCAGGGCCCGCTCTTCCTCTACCCTGACATAGCTGTCCAGGAAGATGAATTTGCTGCTCACCAGCAGGAACAGCAACACCGCGCAGAGGACCGATGCGACGGTTGCTATGCTCTTGTTCCGCCTCTCCATGAACCGCTCGTACCCCTCGCCATGCCCTGTTCTACGTGATGTACCTCGTATCCATATCGACGCGGGACGGTGGAACTTCACCGTTTCAGAACAATTTTGGGATTAACGAGGCGATCAGACTTTCTGAAAAATCAGGCGGGCAGAGGGAGATGACGCCGGGGGAGATTCGGAAACGTGCAGGATGGAGCCCGGCAGGGAGCAAAAGAGCTGTTCCAGCTCTCCGGGTTGGAGGAGAAAGCCCCGGTTGGTGGTCGGCGGGGCAAGGGGGCCATCCAGCAGGGTCTCGACCAGGACGATGCCGCCGGGGGAAAGGGCCTCGACCATGACGGGAAACAAGCCGCGCAGGAGGAAGTTGATGTTGACGATCAGGTCGAAGGGACCGGTAAACGTCCTCTTTTCCAGGTCCGTCCTGCGGAACCGGATGGCGAGCCCTTCACTGCGGGCGCGCCAACGGGCCTTTGCCAGCCCCTGCTCGGAGATGTCCAGCCCGGTCACCTGGAAACCGCTCCGGGCCAAATCTCCGGCCATGGTTAATCCAGCCGGTCCGGCCCCGACCACGCCCGGTGCAGCGCCTTCACCCACTTGAACCTGATGATGAAGCGGGTGCCGATCACCTCTTCCTGCTGGGTCGCACCGGACTTCCACTGTTCTTTCAACAAGTTCTGATCGTAAAAGAGGTTAAAGTCCACGCGGCGGCCAAGCTTTACCCCCATCTCACCCGACCAGGTGAGGGTTGAAGTCGGCAACCGGAAGAGCTCGTAGTCGTGTTTGCCGCTCCCGGAGAGAAAGGTTCCCCCGCCGGTTGTCCGGACATCGGTGAATTCGTAGTTGTAGAGGGGGATCTTGGTTGCGGCGGAGAGATAGACTGAGTCGGAGAGATGGAGCGTACCGCCGGCCCGGGCGTGCAGCCGGTGCAGGACATCCTCATAGCCCCGACCCAGCTCCCGCTGCTGGGTGACGTGGCCGACGCCGAACTGCGGGGAAAAGAGCACGCTGCCGCCGCTTTTCAGGCCGAGCCCGCCGGAGGTAAGCACCACGTCCGGCTCGAACACCTGCCTGATGCCATAGGTATCACCCACCCGCAGGCGCTCGGCCAGGTTCGGCATGATACCTCCCCATGCAGGCAGCGCCAGGGGCGCGGCACTGGCAGGTGGATCGACCTTGTCGGCCGCACGCCCCTGCGACGGCAGGCAGAAAACTGCCGCCACCAGAGACACCAGCATGATAAACGCCCTACCTGTCACTATCCGACCTCGCATCCGCGGGAAGTGCGGCCTCCGGGAGCAGTTTGTCTGCCGCATCCCGTGCCATGACCCTGAGCATGGAAAAGCCCGATCCAGAGGGCAAAGGCGGGTTTCTGCAACCCCTGCAGGGCCGCATTGTTGATGTAGAGGATCACGTAGGCGCCGAGCACGAAGGCATTCACGCGGAAGTAGCCGATGCCGGCAGCAATCACCGCGGGATCTTTGGTAAAGAGCTTCAAGAGCGCCCCTCCCCCCAGAAAGACCGCCACCGAGCCGAACGCCATGAGCAGCAGGCCCCCGCGCAGCGCCGTGCCCGGCGTTTCCGAGACCCGAGCGAATTGCCCGGCCCCGTAATTCTGGGCCACCAGAGTCAGCGTTGCAATGTTGAGCCCCATGACCGGCAGCAGGACGATCTGTTCGACCCGGGTGCAGATGCCGTAGGCTGCCACTGCAGACGTGCCGTAGCGGCCGATGAACCAGGTGATGACGAAAATACCCAGGGAGACCGTGAGCATGTTGAGGCTGGCCGGCACCCCCTGGCTGAACAGGCGGAGAAACAGATCCTTTTGCGGGATGAAGTGCCGCGCGGAAAAGGGCGTCAATAGCCCGGTGCCGATCACCCGGCGCAGCAGGTAGAACCCGCCCATCCCCTGGATCGCCACCGTGGCCCAGGCAATGCCGGGGAGCCCCAGGGGCGGGAGGCCGAACCCGCCGTACATGAACCAGGGGTCCAGCAGCAGGTTGAGCAGAAAGCCCGCCACCAGGAAGTTGCGGAAACTCCGCGTATCGCCGGTGGCGCTCAGGATGGCATTGCAGACGTAGTTCCCCAGAAAGAAGACCGAGCCGCTGAACAGGGCATGCATGCAACTGACCGCCAGCCCCAGGAACTCTCCCGAAGCCCCCATGCGGGAAAAAATCCAGGGAGCCGACACGATCCCGGCCACCGTCACCAGCAGGGCATGGACAAGGGCAAAGGAAAAGGCCTGGGCAGCATAACGCTTGGCATCTTCGAGCCGCCCGGCGCCGAGTCCGTGGCCGATGAGCGACGTGGTGGCCATGAGGATGCCGACCCCCACGGCAATGATGACGAAGAACAGCGGGAAGCAGAGCGCCAGCGAGGCAATGGCGGTGGTGGAGATCCGGCCGGCATAGAAGGTATCCACCACGTTGAACATGGTGTTGAAAAAGAACCCGACCCCCACCGGCACGGCCAGTTGGCGGAGGAGCCGGGGAATCGGCTGATGCAGCAGGTCCGTGTTGTTGGTCGTCATCATCCTAGAGTATCGCAGAAATGCCGCATGGCGCAAGGATTGACCGTTCTCTCCCGCAGACCCGCGAATAAAGCGGCATCAGTATTTGAGGATCTTTGCCAGAAAGCTGCGGAGCTGCTCACTGCGGGGGGCGGCGAAGAATTCCTCTGCCGGCCCCTCTTCCAGGATCGCCCCGTCGCCGACAAACAGGCAGTGGTCCGCCACGCTCCGGGCAAACCCCATGTGGTGGGTCACCATGATCAGGTCCCGCCCTTCTGTGCGCAGCTCCCCGATCACGTCCAGCACCTCGGCGGTCATCTCCGGGTCGAGCGCCGAGGTCGGTTCGTCCAGGAGAAGAAACCGTGGCCGGATGGCAATCGCCCGGACAATGGCCACCCGCTGCTGCTGACCCCCGGAAAGCTCTGCCGGCCGTTTCCCGGCATGGGGAGCGAGCTGAAAACGCTCCAGGAGGGCCATGGCATGGTCGCGGGCAGCCGGCCGCCCATAGCCGTGGACCTTTTCCAGGGGGAGGACGATGTTCTCCAGCGCCGACAGGTGGGGAAAGAGATTGAAGGACTGGAAGACCGTGCCGATGCTCCGCCGGTGCCTGAGCAGCGCCGCCTGGCCCGATTCCAGCCGTTCGCCGTCGATGAAGAGCTCCCCCCGGTCCGGGATCTCCAGGCCGGCGATGAGCCGGAGCAGCGTGGTCTTCCCCCCTCCCGACGGGCCGATGATTGCCATGGCATGCACATCGGGCAGCGCAAGCGTGGTCTCTTTCAGGGCCTGGTGATCGCCGAACCGCTTGGCTATGCCGGAGAACTCAATGCGCATAGCGGTATTTCCGTTCCAGTACCCTGCTGGCCAGCGAGATGGGAAGGGTGAGCAGGAGATAGCCGACGGCAAGGGGGATGTAGCTCTCCAGGGTGCTGTAGGTGTAGGCGTTCACCTCCTGGGCGTTGAGGGTGAACTCGCTCACGGCGATGATGGAGAGGAGCGACGAATCCTTGATGATGGAGGCGAACTGCCCTGCCAGCGGCGGAATCAACTGGCGGGCCACCTGGGGGAAGATGACGAAACGGTAGATCTGGCCGCGGGTCAGGCCGATGGACCTGGCCGATTCCAGCTGCGACTCGCCGACGCTCTCGATCCCAGCACGGATGATCTCGGAGATGTACGCCCCGGCGAACAGCGACAGGGTGATCACCCCGACCAGGTAGCGGTTGTCGATCCCGAAGGCATCGGCAACCACGTAGAAAAAGATCAGGATCTGCACCAGGAGGGGGGTGCCGCGGATCAGCTCCACGTAGAGGGTGCCGGTGTACCGGACCGGCAGGAAGGGACAGCGCCGGGCCAGGGCAGCGGCCAGGCCGACCACCAGGCTGGTGAAAAGGGCCACGCACGAGATGGCAATGGTGGTCAGCCAGCCGTTAAAGAGCTTCTGCCGGTAGTCGGCAATGGCGCCCCAGTTCCAGCCGTACTGGAGCTGGCCGAAGGCGAAGGTAAAGACCCCTCCCACTGCCAGGAAGACCAGCAGCCAGGAGATGAGCCGCGCCAGAGCGGCGAGCGGGCCGGGCTCTCCCCGGCGCTGTGTCAGCAGTGAGAATATCCCGGTCACTCTGCTGTCGCCTAGAGGAAGAACGGGTAGCCGAGACGTTTGAATTCCTGCTTCATCTCTTTCATGTAGCGGTCTCCCAACCGGTCAAAGCCGCCGGACGAGCGGTAACTCCGGATGAAGTCGTTGATCTGCCGCCGCAATTGCTCGTTCCCCTTGCGAATCCCGATCGCCCACGACTCCTTCTGAAACGGGGCAAGGATGGCGCGGGTGGTTGCCCGGTTGCGCTGCCAGTTCTGGTAGACCGACATCTGGTCATAGATGAAGGCGTCCGCCTTCCCCTGCACCACCTCCAGCACCGCTGCCGATTCCTTGTCCAGCACGAGGAGACGGGCCTTCTTCAGGTTCTTCGCCGCATAGAGGTGGCCGGTGGTCCCCTTCTTCACCGCCACCGTGCGGCCGGGCCGGTCCAGGTCCCCGATCGTAGCGGCTGGAGAATCCTTTTTCAGCAGCAGGCAGAGGCCGGTCTGCAGGTATGGTTCGGAGAAATCGATGGACCTGGCCCGTTCCTCGGTGGCGGTCATGGAGGAGATGATCAGGTCGATCTTGCCGGTCTTCAGGGCCGGTATCAGGCCGTCGAACGCCATGTTCTCGATCTTCACCGGTCTCCCCAGGGCCTTGCCCAGGTCGTGGGCGAGGTCGACGCTGATCCCGCTCGGCGAGCCGCTCTTGTCGGTCATCTCGAAGGGGGGATAGGCCAGCTCCATCCCCACCCGGAGCGGTTCCTGCCCGGCAGCGGCAATGGCCGCGGTCAGACAGCAGACAAACAGCCCGATCACCCCGATACGTGTCATCAATCGTTTCATCCAGACCCCCCTTTCCCCGGCAGCCCATCTGGTGCCGATGTCAGCCACAGTCTATCCCGCAGCCACCGGATGTCAACAGCACAGGTCCTCCCCGCCCGGCCGCTGCCTGCTCTTTTCGGCTTTCCGCACTCTCTTGACTCACGTCAAGGAATGGATGGGACAAATCGGATAGGGTTGGTCTCAAAGAGGCGGTTGCTTCATCGGCAGATAGAGATATAGTGGTGATATTCACCCGACAATCAACTCTCAAAGAGGAGGAACGAGTATGGGAATGTTTTGCAATCAGTGTGAACAGGCAGCAAACGGCGTAGGGTGCAACATCTCCGGTGTCTGCGGCAAGAAGCCCGACGTCGCGGCGCTGCAGGACCTTCTGCTCTATGGACTGAAGGGGATCGCCCTCTACGCGGCCAAGGCCCGCGAGCTGGGGGCCAGGAACGACGCCATCGACCGTTTCGTGGTCGAGGGGCTCTTCACCACCGTCACCAACGTGGATTTCGACCCCAACCAGATCGAGAAGGCGGTACGCGCGAGCATCGACGTGCGCAACCAGGCCAAGGCCCTCTATGAGCAGGCCTGCCGGGCCAAGGGCGCCACACCCGCCGCCATCGCCGCACCCCAGGCCGTCTGGACCCCGGCTGCCGACCAGGCAGGGCTGGTCCGCCAGGGAGAGGAGCACGGCCTCAACACCCTCCATGTCAACGAAGACATCCGCTCGGTCATCGAGATCCTCACCTACGGCCTGAAGGGGATGGCCGCCTACATGGACCACGCCTTGATCCTGGGCAAGAACGACGAGGAGGTCATGGCCTTCTTCCACCGCGCCCTGGCAGCCACCACCAATCCCGCCCTGAGGCTCATGGACTTCGTGGGGCTCTGCATGGAGTGCGGCAAGCACAACATCACCGCCATGGGAATACTGAATGCCGGGCACGTGGAGAACTACGGCCATCCGGTACCGACCCCGGTGGAGCTCGGCACCCGCGCCGGCAAGGCGATCCTGGTCTCCGGCCATGATCTGAAGATGCTGGAAGAGCTGCTCAAGCAGACCGAGGGGAAAGTGATCAACATCTACACCCACGGCGAGATGCTGCCGGCCCACGGCTACCCCGGCCTGAAGAAGTATTCCCACCTGGTGGGTAACTTCGGCGGCGCCTGGCAGGACCAGGCCAAGGAGTTCGCCAACTTCCCCGGCGCCATCATCTTCAACACCAACTGCATCCAGCGCCCGGCCGATTCCTACAAGGACCGGCTCTACACCTGGGGGCTGGTGCAGTGGCCCGACGTGACACACATCGAGGGGTGGGATTTCTCCGCAGTCATTGCCAAGGCCCAGGAATGTGCCGGCTTCCCGGACAATCCGGGGCAGCAGATCCTTACCGGCTTCGGCCACAACGCCGTGCTCGGCGTGGCCGACAAGGTGATCGAGGCGGTGAAGAGCGGCGCCATCAAGCACTTCTTCTTGGTCGGCGGCTGCGACGGCGCCAAATCGGGCCGCAACTACTACACGGAATTCGCCGAGAAGGCACCGGCCGATACGGTCATCCTGACACTCGCCTGCGGCAAGTTCCGCTTCAACAAGCTTGAGTTCGGCGACATCGGCGGCATCCCCCGGCTTCTCGACGTCGGGCAGTGCAACGACGCCTATTCGGCGGTCCAGATCGCCGTGGCCCTGGCAGGCGCCTTCAAGTGCGGCGTCAACGACCTGCCGCTCTCCTTCATCCTTTCCTGGTACGAGCAGAAGGCCGTGGTCATCCTGTTGTCGCTCCTGCACCTCGGGATCAAGAACATCAAGCTCGGGCCGACACTCCCGGCCTTTGTCACCCCCAACGTCCTCAACTTCCTGGTGGAGAACTTCAACATCGGCCCGATCACCACGGCCGATGCCGACCTCAAGGCGGCCCTGGGCGCCTAGCCCCGGACACCACCCATGCCGTAACGCCGGGGGGCGGGATCGATGGTCCCGCCCCCCTCTTCGTTCATCCCCCCTTGACAAACCCCGGCCGGCTGACTTATGAAAGGGACTGCACCGCTTTTGCACCCCACCCACCTTGCGAGGTCCGCCATGTCCAGCCAGCCCACCCCCGTCACCGGCATCCGCGCCGCCCTCACCCTCCCGGTCATCGTCGCGGCCCTCGGCTACTTCGTCGATATCTACGACCTGGTGCTGTTCAGCATCGTCCGGGTGCCGAGCCTCAAGGCGCTGGGGCTGTCGGGCCAGGACCTGATCGACCAGGGGGTCTTTCTGCTCAACATGCAGATGGCCGGGATGCTCATCGGCGGGATCATCTGGGGGGTGCTGGGGGACCGGCAGGGGCGCCTGAAGATCATGTTCGGCTCGATCTTCCTCTATTCCCTGGCCAATATCTGTAACGGCATGGTGTCGACGCTGCCGGCCTATGCCGCGCTCCGCTTTCTCGCCGGGGTCGGCCTGGCCGGTGAGCTGGGGGCAGGCATCACCCTGGTGGCCGAGGTCCTGCACAAGAGCGTGCGGGGCTACGGCACCATGATCGTGGCCTCCATCGGCGTCTCAGGGGCGATCCTGGCCAACATCGTGGCAAAATCCTTTGACTGGCGGACCGCCTTCTACATCGGCGGGGTATTGGGGCTGCTGCTGCTGATCACCCGGATCAGCGTGGCCGAATCGGGCATGTTCAGGGGTATGGAGGGGAAAAACGTCGCCAAGGGGAACTTCCTCGCCCTGTTCACCGACAGGCACCGCTTCGGCCGCTACATCCACTCCATCCTGATCGGCGTCCCCACCTGGTTCGTGGTCGGGGTGCTCATCACCTTTTCCCCGGAATTCGCCAAGTCCCTGCAGGTGACGGGGCCGGTATCGGCCGGCAACGCGGTCATGTTCTGCTACCTCGGTCTGGTCTTCGGCGACCTGGCCAGCGGCATGCTCTCCCAGTGCCTGCAGAGCCGCAAAAAGGTCGTGCTCATCTTCCTGGGGTTCACCATCCTGGGGATCGCCTGGTACTTCGTCGCCTTCGAGGTACAGCCATTCTACTTCTACACCATCTGCGCCTTCCTCGGCTTCGGCAGCGGCTACTGGGCCATCTTCGTCACCGTTGCCGCCGAGCAGTTCGGCACCAACCTGCGCGCCACCGTCGCCACCACGGTCCCCAACTTCGTCCGCGGCATGGTGGTGCCGATCACCCTGATGTTCCAGTTCTGCCGCCAGCAGTTGCGCTGATGGTGGGGGGGGTCTGCATGGCCGTGGCCCTCTTCTCCCTCTGGCGGCTGGAAGAGACCTTTCACAAAGACCTGGACTACTTCGAGGAGTTCCTGTAGCCGGTTGTTGAAAACGAAGTTTCAGCGTAGCTAAAAACTCGGGTTGTTCAAAAACGGTCAGATCGTCGCACCCGCAGAAAGCCCTGCGGAGGCGTAGCAGCGCTACGCCGCACAAGGCGGCTTTCGAGGACGGCGGCGAGATGGCTGTTTTTCAACAACCTGTTCAGGAAAAGAGCGACCTGATCTGCCCCAGCAGGCGGTTGAGCCAGTGCTCCCGCCCGAGCGACGGGATGACCGGCAGGTCGCGCCAGCCGAGAGCGGTCAGTTCGTCGACGATGCGCTGGTTGTTCTCGAAGAGCAGACCGTCGCGAAAGGTGCGGATCGCCTCCCTTTTCCGGCCGGTACGGACATAGATCCGCCCCAGGTTGAGATAATGAACCGACTTCCCCGGCTCCTGTTCGATAGCTTCAAGGCAGAGTTCCCGCGCCTTGTCCAGCTCACCCTTTTCCAGCAATACCTGCAGTTCGTTCTGCTCAACCATGCCACAGCCTCCAACCTGTTTCCCTGCATGAGCGCACGCAGGTTTCCTGTTCCGCTCTTCGCGCTAATCTGCTATGATGCTGATCCGTTTTCTCAGAAATCTGCTGTCACTATCCCGTGGAGGAAAGATATGAGCACCCAGTGGAAAATCGAGACCCAGGCAGTCCAGGGGGCGTATTCCCCCAAGCCGGGTGAACCGCGCGTCGTCACCATCTGCCAGAGCACGACCTTCAAATACGATAGCGCCGACTACATGGCCAAGCTGTTCGACCTGGAAGTGCCGGGGCATTTCTATACCCGGCTCGGCAACCCCACCAGCGAGGCCTTCGAGCAGAAACTGGCCATGATGGAAGGTGGCGTCGGCGCCCTGGCCACCTCGGCGGGCCAGGCAGCCACCACCCTTTCCATCTTCAACATCTGCCAGGCCGGCCAGCACTTCGTCACCGCCAGCACCCTCTACGGCGGCACCTACAACCTCTTTGCCTCCACCCTGCCCAAGATGGGGATCGAGGTGACCTTCGTCGACCCGGAGGCATCGATCGATGAGATCCTCAATGCGTTCCGGCCCAACACCCGGGCGATCTTCGCCGAGACCATCGGCAACCCCGGCCTCAATGTGCTCGACTTCGCCAAGTTCAGCGCCATTGCCAAAGAAAAGAACGTGCCGCTGATCATCGACAGCACCTTTGCCACCCCTTACCTCTGCCGCCCCTTTGAGCACGGCGCCAACATCGTGGTCCACTCCGCCACCAAGTATATCGACGGCCATGCCACCAGCGTGGGCGGGGCGATCGTGGACGGCGGCAACTTCGACTGGGAAGGGGGCAACTATCCGGAACTGACCGAGCCCGATACCAGCTACCACGGCCTGCAGTACGTGAAGACCTTCGGGCCGGCCGCCTACATCGTCAAGGCCAGGGTCCAGCTCATGCGCGACCTGGGGATGACGCCGGCCCCGATGAATTCGTTCCTCTTCAACCAGGGGCTACATACCCTGCCGCTCCGGATGCAGCGCCACAGCGACAACGCCCTGGCCGTGGCCAGGTTCCTGGAGAGCCACCCGTCCGTCAGCTGGGTCAAATACCCCGGCCTGGAAAGCCACCCGAGCCATGACCGCGCCCTGAAATATCTCCCCCTGGGATCCAGCGGGGTCCTCACCTTCGGCATCAAGGGGGGAGCGGCTGCAGGGAAGATCTTCATGGAAAGCTGCAAGCTGGTCGCCCTGGTGGTCCATGTGGGGGATGCGCGCAGCTGCGTACTCCATCCCGCCTCCACCACCCACCGCCAGCTCACCGAGGAGCAGCAGAACGCCTCCGGCGTCACACCGGACCTGATCCGGCTCTCGGTCGGGATCGAACACCAAGACGACATCATCGCCGACATCGACCAGGCCCTGGCGCTGAGTCGGAAATAGCCGCTCCCACAGCAAAGCCCGCCTCCCGGCGGGCTTTTTTCATGCATGCAAAGAACTGCTCAACCGCAACTACTTGGCAGGAGCTTCGGGAGCCCTTGGCGCCGGCTGCACCGGAACTGCCGGGCATGCCTGCCCCTGCACCAGGTCGAGCCGCGAACCGGGCGGGATCTCCTCCCATGCGGTCTTGCCGGCCAGATTGAACTCGGTGATCTTTCCCCCCTTGCTGTCGAAGTGGGCCACCCCGCGCAGACGCGAGGTGCCGGCATCGCAGTTGAGATCATAGGTATAGAGGGTAAAGGCCAGATCGGCATAGCGCTTGTCGTTCTCCAGGATTTTCTGGGCATCCTGCTTCCCCTCCGGCGTGTAGACCGCCTTCAAGGTTACGATGACCAGCCCTTCCGGAGTTGTGACGTTTGCCGCCATATCGTGGAAAAAATCGAACTGGTCGGACGAGTCGATCAGGTCCCAGTCGGGGACCGCTCCCCAGGCGACGGGTGAACTCAGGAGCAGTACGGCAACAAGGGTCAGCAGCAATACGTGCAGTTTCATGGATGCCTCCTCGGACAGATCGAACAGTGATTGGGCTACAGGTAGATGATACCCCGCCCGCAGCAATCCGCAACCGGCTGCACCGCTTATCCACCCTTCTCCGGAGCCGGATAAACTTCCCTCTCGACAAAATCAGATTTTTCCAATATTATTCCGGCGGAAGTGTATACAGCATACACAGGCATCGCTTGTTCAAGCGGATATTCCCAGGAAAGGAGTAAGATGCTATGGCTACAAAACCCTTTGTTTACCAGGAGCCGTTTCCCCTCGGCAAGGACGAAACCAAGTACCGCAAGATCGAAGGATCGGAAAAGTACGTGACCGTGGAGCAGTTTGCAGGACAGGAAGTGGTACGGGTCTGCCCCGAGGCGCTGACCATCCTCGCCAACGAGGCCATGCGCGACGTCTCCTTCCTGCTCCGCCCCGAGCACAACGAGTCGGTTGCCAAGATCCTGCGCGACCCCGAATCATCCATGAATGACAAGGGCGTTGCCATGGCGTTCCTCCGCAATGCCGAGATAGCCGCCAACTTCGAGCTGCCTGTCTGCCAGGATACCGGCACCGCCACCATCGTTGCCAAGAAAGGCCAGCAGATCTGGACCGGCGGCAAGGACGAAGAGTTCCTCTCCAAGGGGGTCTACAAGACCTACACCGAGGAAAACCTCCGCTACTCCCAGACCGTGGCCCTGGACATGTACAAGGAGATCAACACCGGCACCAACCTGCCGGCCCAGATCGACATCCAGGCCGTTGACGGCGATTACTACAAGTTCCTCTTCATGGCAAAGGGTGGCGGTTCCGCCAACAAGACCATGCTCTTCCAGGAGACCAAGGCCCTGCTCACCCCCGAGACCCTGGTCAAGTTCCTGGTTGCCAAGATGAAGTACCTCGGCACCGCAGCCTGCCCCCCCTACCACATCGCCGTGGTCGTCGGCGGCACCTCTGCCGATGCCTGCATGAAGGCGGTCAAGCTCGCCTCCGCAAAATACCTCGATGCACTGCCGACCGAGGGGAACGAGCACGGCCAGGCATTCCGCGACCTCGAACTGGAAAAGATCCTGCTGGAAGAGGCCTACAAGCTCGGCATCGGCGCCCAGTTCGGCGGCAAGTACTTTGCCCACGACATCCGCGTCATCCGCCTGCCGCGCCACGGCGCCTCCTGTCCTCTGGGCATGGCGGTTTCCTGCTCGGCCGACCGCAACATCAAGGCCAAGATCAACCGGGACGGCCTCTTTGTCGAAGAGATGGACCGCAACCCTGGCCGCCTCATCCCCGACCAGTACCGCGGCAAGCATGGCCACGGCGTCAAGATCGACCTGAACAGGCCAATAAAGGAAGTGCTGGCCGAGCTCTCCAAGCACCCGGTCTCCACACCGCTCCTGCTGAACGGCACCATCGTGGTCGGCCGCGACATCGCCCACGCCAAGTTCAAGGAGATCCTGGACTCCGGCAAGCCGCTCCCCGACTATCTCAAGAACCACCCGATCTACTATGCCGGTCCGGCCAAGACCCCGCCGGGCAAGGCATCCGGCTCCTTCGGCCCCACCACTGCCGGCCGGATGGACTCCTACGTCGATCTGCTCCAGGCAAACGGTGGCTCCCTGATCATGATCGCCAAGGGGAACCGCAGCCAGCAGGTAACCGACGCCTGCCAGAAGCACGGCGGGTTCTACCTCGGCTCCATCGGCGGCCCGGCAGCGGTTCTGGCCGAAGAGAACATCAAGAAGGTCGAGTGCATCGACTTCCCCGAACTCGGCATGGAAGCGGTCTGGAAGATCGAAGTCGAAGACTTCCCCGCATTCATCCTGGTGGACGACAAAGGGAACGACTTCTTCAAGCAGCTCGGACTGTAACCAGCAGCCCGCAGTCAGACAGGAACGCCCCCGGTTGCCCCTGCAGCCGGGGGCGTTCTTTTTCCACCCCCATGTCCATCGCCAGCCAGAGGAAAGGCCCCCATGCCTGCTGCCAAACGCCCGCCAGCCAGATATCAGCCCAAGGGGCTCACCATCCTGTACGAGGACAGGGATATCATCGTGGTGGAAAAGCCGTCCGGGCTCCTGACCATAGGGACGGACCGGGACAAGACGAGAACGGCCCATACCATCCTCAACGAGTACGTCCGCAAGGGCGATCCCCGCTCCCGCAACCGGGTCTACATCGTCCATCGCCTGGACCGGGAGACCTCCGGAATCCTGATCTTTGCCAGGAGCGAAACAGCCAAGATCTATCTGCAGGAACACTGGCAGGAGACCGACAAGCGCTACCTCACCGTCGTCTCCGGCAGGCTGGCGGAAAAGGCCGGGACGATCAGCAGCTACCTGGCCGAGAACAGCGCCCTCACGGTCTATTCAACCCCTGACCCGGCACTGGGAAAGCTGTCCCACACGGAGTATACGGTCCTGAAAGAGGCCAGGGGGTTCAGCCTGCTGGAAATCCGACTGCTCACCGGGCGCAAACACCAGATCCGGGTCCACCTGTCGGAAAAGGGGCATCCCGTGGTCGGTGACAGGAAATACGGCAAGGGAAACGAGGCCCATGGCACCCTGGCGCTGCATGCCGGCTCGATCTCGTTTACCCATCCCGTCAGCGGAAAACGGTTGACCTTTACCACCCGCATCCCTGACTATTTCATCCGCCTGATCGGCAGCGTCGAATGGCCGGCAGGCAACGGGGAAGGTCACGAGGCATCTCCCCTTTCCCCTTGATTTCGGGTATCATGGCTCTCCATCCTCATGGTGACTACGCATCTCTGCCGATGCAGAGGGGAGTGACAACGGAACATGTACGATTTCAGCCGCTGCAAACTCTGCGCAACGAACGGCGCCAGGCCAAAATACACCCTGAAAAAGGCGACGGTCTACGCCTGCCCTGCGTGCGGCTTTCACTACATCGACCACCTGGACGACATGCCGTCCGGGCCACAGGGCAGTTCCGCGCAGGCCCTCGACCAGAAGGCCAGGAGCTACATAGAAAGCCGGCTTCCCGGCAACGAGAAGCAGCTCAGGAAGAACCTTCAGCTGGTCAAGCGCCATCTTTCCCTTGCCGGGGCCAGCTGTCTCGACATCGGCGCCGGCGCCGGGATGTTTCCCCACCTGTTGGCCGAAGAAGGCGCCTCTGTGCACGGCATCGAACCGCAGGGGGTCTTCCGGGAGTTCACCCAGCAAAAATTCGGCATCGAGCTGCAGGGGGAGACCATCGATGCAGTGCACTGGCAGGAGGGTTTCAAAGGTTTTTTCGATCTGGTCACGCTCTGGGACGTGCTTGAGCACGTCAACTTCCCCGCCGAAACCCTGCGCGATGCTTATTCCGTCATCAAGCCCGGTGGATGGCTCGTTCTCGACACCCCGCGCCGGGACGCGCTCTTTTACCGGATCAGCGAATTGTCGTATCGCCTGAGCGGCGGCAGGAACTCCCTCTTCCTCGAATCCCTCTATTCCCCCATGCCGTTTCGCCACAAGCAGATATTCACCCTCCGGCAGTTGGTGCAACTGGTGGAATCGATCGGCTTTTCGGTGATCCAACTGCACAACAAGCCCCTTCAGCCGCAAAACAAGATGGTACTGGTCTGCCAGAAGCAGCCGGGCAATGGTGCATAGGCATCACTCTGTCGTTTCGTTACAGTGCCCGGTACTAAGCAGCGTCCCTCTTGGAGTTCCTCTCTTGTGGTTCCCGTCTCCCGATACTGACCAAGTAGCAACTAACCGATTGATAGTT
This sequence comes from Geobacter sp., assembly GCA_016223015.1. GTDB lineage: Bacteria > Desulfobacterota > Desulfuromonadia > Geobacterales > DSM-12255 > Geoanaerobacter. The sequence continues at coordinate 17,767 of JACRPV010000109.1, forward strand.
GCAATATTTTAGCATTTATGTAAAATACGATTTACAATTATCTCAAGGATCTGCAATGGAAAACTTTTTCAGGGAACAGCAGCGGTTGGTCGAGTCGGTCAGCCCCACGAAACGGTATCTCTACGACCGTATCGACTGGAAGGAACGCTGCATCGGCATCCTGGGGGCACGCGGCACCGGAAAGACGACCCTGATGCTCCAGCACATAAACGAGTGTTACGCAGGGAGCGACAAGGCCCTGTACGTCTCCGTGGACAGTCCCTTTTTCCAGGCCCATGACCTGTTCGAGTTCGCCCGCGAGTTTCACCAGCTTGGCGGGGAAGTTCTCCTGGTGGACGAGATTCACAAGTATCCGGACTGGTCAACGCACGTCAAGGCCATGTACGATTCCTTCCCCGGCCTGCGGGTGGTCTTTTCCGGTTCCAGTCTGTTGCAGATCAGCAAGCAGAAGGCCGATCTTTCACGCCGGGCCATCGTTTTCAGTCTCCACGGCCTGTCTCTCCGGGAGTACATCAATTTCACCCTGAACAAGGAGTATCCCGTCCATTCGCTGGAGGAGATACTGACCGACCATCAGCGGATCGCAGGCGACATCTGCAACGAGATCAAGCCGCTGCGACAGTTCCGGGATTATCTCCAGGGGGGCTACTATCCTTTCTTCCTGGAAGGAGAATCATTCTACAGGCTCAAGGTCCGCGAGGTCATCAACCATATCCTCGAAGTGGATCTTCCCTTCGTCAACCGGATCGAACCCCGGCAGGTTTCCAAAATTAAAAAACTTCTGTATCTGCTGACTGTTGGCGTACCATTCGTGCCCAACATCGCCAAGCTGGCCGAGGCAACCGACATCTCCCGACCGCGACTCTATGAATACCTGGAGAAGTTGCAGGATGCCCGGCTGCTGAATCTTGTCAGGTCTCAGGGGAGAGGCTACGAGGTACTGACCAAGCCGGAAAAGATCCTGCTGGAGAACAGTAACCTGATGTATGCCATCGCCGATGAGGTGAATACCGGATCGCTGCGGGAACTGTTCTTTGTCAATTCGAGGTGTCCGGTCGGGGGGACTTTATCGTTAAGGGAACGTACACCTTCGAGATTGGCGGCAAGGGGAAGGGTTTCAAGCAGATCAGCGGCGTAGAGAGCGCTTACGTTGTGGCTGACGATATCGAGGTCGGCTTCAAGAACAAGCTGCCATTGTGGGTGTTTGGGTTTATGTATTAATGTGACAATCGTATATGGCGTCCCCCTAAATTGCAGGTCTACCGGAAACAGGCGGGTAATGGTACATAGGCATCACTCTGTCGTTTCGTTACATTGCCAGGTGTTATGTTGACATAACCTGACAAAGTACTGCCACTCCCCGGACATGTCATGATTTTCAGCAGTTTTAAAAATATGTTCTCGGGTATTTTGAGGTTGCCTATTTGCGGAAGGTGGTGTAGTAGTCCTTATTGATTCAGCAGTTATCTGGCGAGGTGAGTGTATGGAGGCAGGTACACATTCTCCGTTGAAACAGGGCCGCATCGGTCAGCAATGAGCTGACTGGTGCGGCTTTTCTGTTTGCAGGGAGGTCATAAGTGGCAGGTTCCAGCTGATAATGAAACAGATTATGGACGCTATAGAAAAAAATAACAAGCAATGTCCCCCCATTGGGGCTCCCCCTTTATTCAAGAAAGGAGCAAAATTAAAGGCTCCTCGACGAATTGAGTGGGTAAGGGTATAATACCGCCTCATTCCCCTACCCGGAGGTTTCGTAACAGCTATGCAACCTGAAGCGCTATTTGGTCTTGC
>JACRPV010000101.1 GCA_016223015.1 Geobacter sp.
ATGATAGGCCGCGGCCTGTTCGGAAAAATGGTTGGTGCTGTGGATGGGTGTCATGGCCGGTGAGAGGTGTGCGAAGGGTCCCGGGGCTGCTGCCGGGACCCTTCGCCTTGGCTAGTGTTTGTACGTCTTGGCGCTGTGGCAGGTCATCTTGCAGCTGCCTCCCCTGATGTCAGGGGTAAAGTTGAGCATGATCGGCATGTTGTCCTTGCCGATGACGGACTCGGGGAACAGCTTGGCCTGCGGCGAGGCGTGAGGGTTGTGGCACATGCGGCAGGTGACATTGGCCCCCTTGACGTGCAGGGCGTGCAGGTTGGTTTTGCCGTCGCGGAAGCGCGTGTCCGTGTAGTTTTCTTCCTGGGTGTAGGCTGCCTTGTCATGGCAGCTGACGCAGAGGGCATAGGCCGTGTCGGTGTACGGTGCCTCCGGTACCATGGCATACGGCATTTTCAGGAGCTTGCCGGTATCGGCGCCGTGCACGTCGTGGCAGACGTCGCATTCGCAGGCCCTGACCGGCATGTGTACCGAGACCCCCTGGGCGATCTTGGGATCGTGGCATTCGAGGCACATCGGTTTTGTCTTGAATTTCAGCAGGCTCCTCGTGTCGGACTGGTGCGGCAGGTGACAGTCCGAACAACGGCCTGCGATGACCGGTTCGTGGGTTGAAGGCTTCTGGTAGTTTTTCTTGTCGTGACAGAGGAAGCAGAGCTCCGTGGGCGAAGCCTTCAGCAGCTTTTTATGGTCGGAGCCATGCACGTTGTGGCAGCCGGAACAGTCTTTATCGAAGACCGGTACATGGACCGATTTCCCCTTGGAGATGCCGCTGTCGTGGCATTCGTAGCAGATGAGCTCCTTGGTCGGCTTGATGAGGTTGGCAACCGTCGACTGGTGCGGAACGTGGCAGTCGGTGCATCTACCCGCGCCGACAGGCTCGTGGGGGGCGGGCCAGGTGAATTTCTGCCGCTCGTGGCAGGTGAAGCAGAAGTCGGCCGGGGCTGCGCGGAGCAGCTTTTTGTAGGGGGAGACGTGCGGGGCATGGCATCCGCTGCAATCATTGTTCTTGATCGGCCCGTGAACGCTCTTCTGCTCGTTGAGAGGATCGTGGCAGTCGTAGCAGAGGGCAGCGCCCGGCTTCTTGACCCCGTTCAACTCCTTGTTCTTCTGGTGCGCATTGCCGCCCGATTTGTGGCAGGCAACACAGTCCTTGTCAGCCACCGGGGCATGAACATAGGTGCCGACAATCTTGCTCTTGTGGCACATATAGCACGGCTTGTCCGCGCCGGTGCCCATGGCCGGGAGCAGGAAGACGCAGAACATCAGCACAACGGCTCTGATCGCAGTTTGAGGAGCTTTCATCAGCATATCACTTTCCTTTCTTGCAGTGATGAATCATAATTATAGAGTATCAACCGTGTTTTGCCACAAGCCAATGATATTTTCCCAATCATTACGATTTAATGCTGACGGTGCGCGGCTTAGAATACACTAAAGGAGAGACTATGACAACGGACAACAATGAGAATTTGCATGGAGAAGAGGAAGATTTTGCCGCGCTGCTGGCAGGAAGCGAGCGGGCACTGACCCGGTTCGCCCCCGGACAGAAGATTGCGGCCCTGGTGATCAAGGTCAGCAACGACTGGATCTTCATCGATACCGGCACCAAGGGGGAAGGGGTCCTGGACCGGAAGGAGTTCCTGGCTGACGACGGTTCGCTGACCATTGCCGAGGGGGATACGGTCACTGCCTGGTTCGTGGGGAGCCAGCATGGCGAGATGCGATTTACTACGCGCCTCGGCGGCTCGGCCGGCGGCAGCGGCCAGCTTGAGGATGCCTGGCGGGGGGGGATCCCGGTGCAGGGTCTGGTGGAAAAGGAGGTCAAGGGTGGCTTCGAGGTCAAGATCGGCGGCAGCCGCGCCTTTTGTCCGTTTTCGCAGACAGGACTCAGGCGGGACGAAGGGGCGGAGCAGTTTATCGGCAGTCATCAGCAGTTCCGCATAACCGAGTACCGTGAGAACGGCCGCAGCATCGTTGTTTCCCGCAGGGTATTGCTCGAAGAGGAGCGCCAGGCAAAGCGCGAGGCAGCATGGGATACTATCCGGGAAGGGGAGGTGATGAGCGGCATCGTGGCCTCTCTCCGCGACTTCGGAGCCTTTGTCGACCTCGGCGGCATAGAGGGGCTGATCCCGATGTCGGAGCTGGGGTGGAAGCGGGTGAAGGATGCCGCAGAGGTGCTCAGTGCCGGTCAGCAGGTGAAGGTGCTGGTGAAGAAGGTCGATCGGGAAGCCGGCAAGATCTCTCTCAGCCTGCGCGACACCCTGGCCGATCCCTGGGAGACTGCGTCGGTACGGTTCGTTGAAGGGACATATGTCGCGGGTGTCGTCTCCCGGCTGGCGAATTTCGGCGCTTTTGTCACCCTGGCGGACGGGATCGACGGCCTTGTCCCGATCTCGCGTCTTGGCGGCGGCAAACGGATCAATCATCCGCGCGAGGTGCTCAAGGAAGGGGAACCGATAGAGGTGAAGGTCGAGAGCGTTGATCGTGCTGCCCGCAGGATATCCCTGTCGCTGGGGGCTGTCGGTCGGGCGGCGGAAGAGGAGGAGAGCGATCTTGCCTCATTCCGGCAGCAGGCGGCAGAGGGATCGTCGAAATCCCTCGGTTCCCTGGGAGAGCTGCTCAAGGCCAAGCTGAAAAAGTAGACCGTGAATCAGTGACGACTGCCGGGCCGCTGCGCTCCAAGTGCCGCTCGAACCGCCGCTGTACGGCTCATTCCGCTACCGGCCCGCAACTCACCCTTACGGGCTCGAACAGGCCGGCCGGTTGACGCTCCAAGTCGCCTACAGTGGCTGGTTCTTGGGCACAGTCGCTTCGTCGACCCGGCATCCGTCACTGATTGAGGTAGTCGATTTCGTCCGGGCTACAGATAGGTGCGGAGCATCAGTTCGGTCGGGTGGGGTTCCAGGTAGAGCTGACCCTTGAGGTAGGTCTGCCCGTACCGGGCCACATAGTGGCGCAGCAGCACCAGCGGCACCACCAGCGGTACGAGTCGCTCATGGTACTGCCGGATAACCTCCAGGAGCTCTCCCTTTTCCCACGGGGAGAGCTCCTTCTTGAAGTAGCCCATGATGTGCTGGAGCACGTTGACGTTCTTGGCCACTGTGGCGTGCAGCGACATCCCCTTCATCAGCAGTTCCTCGTAGCGGGCGAACAGTCCTTCCCGCTCCATCCCCTTGCCCGTTGCCACCAGCTGTCCCATCTGCCGGTAGATTTCCGGGCTGTGGGCCATCATCAGGAGCTTGTGGCCGGTATGAAAGGCCACCAGGTCTCCATGGCCGCGCGGCGACCGGCGGAACTCCTGCCAGCGGTGCATGGCAAAGACCCGCTCCAGGAAGTTCTCCCTGAGCACCGGGTCGGCCAAGCGCCCCTCCTCCTCCGCCGGCAGCAGGGGGAATCGTGCCGTCACCGCTGCGGCAAAGAGCCCCCTGCCGCTTCTGGCAGGCATTCCCGCATTGTAGACCTTGACCCGGAACAGGCCCGAACTGGGCGACCCCTTCTTGAAGATGAAACCGCACAGATTTTCGCCCGCCAACTCCGCCACTTTTCTCTGGCAGAACGTTTCCATCTGCTGCGTCAGGTCGCGCCGGCTCCGGATCGCCACCAGACGGGGCTCTGCGGGGTCCCCTTCCAGGTGCATCGCCTCACGCGGGACCGGCAGCCCGCACTCCACTTCCGGGCAGACCGGGACAAACCGGAAAAACCTTCCCAGGGTGTCGGTGAGGTAGCGGTCGTGCTTGTGGCCGCCGTCGTAGCGGACCTTTTCCCCCAGGAGGCAGCTGCTGATGCCGACGGCAATGGGCGCGCTCATTCCCGCACAAAGGTGTCCATGTCGGACTCGTCGACCATCTTCATGATCCGGGCATACTCCGCCTCGATCATCAGGTAGTGGTTGTGGGTTTCACGGGCGTTCAGCTCGAAGATCTCCCGCACTGCCGGCTCCTTGATCCTGGCCGCGGTTTCCAGCAGGCTCTTCTCCAGGTTCTGTTCGTTGGACATGGCGAGTTCCAGGGCCTTCTGCTCGTTGACCCCCTGGCCCAGGAGCTTGTCGAGGGCCGCGAGCCAGCCTGCCCGGTTGTCCGGCTCCGTGTCCATGAATGCGGCAAACGAGGGGATGTCGGTCCCGGTGTAGATCTTGTAAAACATCTCGGCATGGCCGCGTTCTTCGCCTGCCAGGACCGTGAAGACCCGACGTGCCTCGGCATCCTTCATCTGGCCGGCGCCGAGCTGGTAGAACTGCATGGCGCTACGTTCGGTCTGCAGCGACCTGCGGACCGCTTCCCGGATATCGCTATCGTTCATGGCATGCTCCTTTCGTGGAAACGTACACTGTGTTCTTTCCTAATACAGTAGCCGAAATTGCCGTGGAGTCAATCGCTTCCGCAATCGAGCATCTCCGTTTGACAAGGGGGTGCCGTCTGACTTATAACTTAATGAAGAGCTTTCCCAGTTCGTGCGGTCGGACCTGACCGATCCGCCGAAACCCAAGGAGATTGTATGAAGCGTATTGCCTCGATGATTGCCCTTTCACTTACCCTTGTGCCCCTTGCCGCCTTCGGCTTCGGCTCCATGGCCCCGCCGGTGCAGGGTGCCATGTCCAGTGCCGCCCATGCCCAACCGGTTGCCCAGCCTGCTCCCCCTGCCATGAGTGGCAACATTACCGGCCATGTGGTGCAGACCATCGACAGCGGCGGCTACACCTATGTTCTGCTGAAGAAGGAGGATGGGAGCAAGATCTGGGTTGCTGCCCCCGAGTTGAAGACCGTGGTGGGCGAGCAGGTTACCTTTGGCGGTGGCATGGAGATGGTCAATTTCCAGAGCTCCACCCTGAAACGGACCTTTGACAAGGTGATTTTTTCCAATGGTCTGATCAAGGACGACACGGCGAAAGGGAAGAAGGGGAAGGAAGCCGCAAAGGAATCGCAGTCGCCCGGCAGCCAGGGAGCGGCGGTAGCGGTGGCCGACGAGAAGATCAAGGTGAAGAAGGCAACCGGCGCCAACGCCTACACCGTTGCCGAGATCTTCAAGAAGAAGGACAAGCTCAAGAACAAGCCGGTGGTCGTCAACGGCAAGGTGGTCAAGGTCTCGTCCGGAATCATGAAGCGCAACTGGATCCATATCCAGGACGGGTCCGGCAACCATGCGACCGGCAATAACGACCTGGTGATCACCTCCGATGCCATTCCGCTCGTGGGCGATATGGTCACCGTGTCCGGCAAGCTGGAGACGGACAAGGATTTCGGCTCCGGTTACTTCTACAAGGTCATCATCGAGAAGGCAAAGATTACCACCAAGTAGTCGTCCCTTACAGGTACTGTATGTCAAAGCCCCCGGATATCGGGGGCTTTTTTTGTGTCGTGTCAGGTGAGAGGGAACAAATAGCTTATCGGTGCCACTGTTGGTGTCGCACAATCGCAATCTGGCAAATCGCGGGAAAGGATGCGTATTCCTGGATGTTTTTGCGTAATATCGGGCTCTTGTGGGGGGCATGAAAATTGCTTTATTGGTCTAGTTACATTTTAAAATCCGTTGCCATGGCGTCTGAATATGCCATCCGGTGGCATGTACGGGGTATATGCACATGTTCCGATTGAAGCCGGGTCCGTCTTTTGCCCGTCTGTTGACGGTGTTCCTGCTCCTTCTGCCGGTTCCTGCTGTTGCTATCGAATGTTACCAGTGTCACGGCAGTTCAGACACTGCGGATTACCGGCCAGTCGATGCCCCCTACCGCAACATCTCCAGCGGCGGATTCCAGGGAAATCACCGGTCTCACATGTCCGGGCCGGCCAGCGCTGCTGCCTGCACGAAGTGCCATCCCGGAGCCGTTGGCTATGGCTCGTCGCACCGCAACTCCCTGATAGAACTCTCCCCGAACATCAACAGCTCTCTGCTTGCCGCCGTCTACCGGAACGGCTCGACTGTATTCCCGCAACGCGCCATCCCACAGCTGGGGAGCTGTACGAACGTCAACTGCCACTTCGAGCGACAGACGCCGATCTGGGGTAGCCAGCCGTTCACGGCGCCGGGCAGTTGCAGCCAATGCCACGGCGCTCCCCCCCAGGGTGGTGCCAGCGGTCTGATCGGCAGCCATACCACGCACAACAACTATTATGGCGGGATCGACAAGTGCCGCCTCTGCCATGCCGACAATCTCGGCGCATTGGCCCCCTTTGCCCATGCCACCAGCGCCGGCAGGAGGCCGCTCATCGTCACGCCGCACAACCCCGCGGGGGTCCCCGGCGGCACCTATGCGGGACCGCTCGATGATTACCTGCCCAGTAGCCCTGCCAAGCAGTTCGGCAGTTGCAGCATGGTCTATTGCCATTCCACGGTTCAGTCCGGGAGCGACGGGACCGGCCCGCCGGTTTACGGGACACCGACCTGGGGAGCCGCCACCGGTTGCAAGGGGTGCCATGCCGAGATTGACGACCATGGCGGGGTTGCTGCGGATGGGGAACGATGGATTGCCACCGGGAACCATCGAACCCACAATGCCTATCGCTTCGATACCTACGGTTCAGTCATCGTCAAGTGCACCATGTGCCATTCCTGGACACTTGGCCCTCTCGGCGGCGGCTGCGGCGGCCGCTGCCACACGGACAACCAGAAGCTGTATGCCAACCATGCCAACGGCAAGGTAGATGTTGTCTTCAAGCCCGAGTTCACCGTTGGCAGCTACAGCGGCAGCGGCATCCCGCGTAGCGGCTTCGGCAACTGCTCCAATACCTACTGCCACAGCAACGGCTCCTCGGTGGCGACCGGTTCCATCCCGGCCAACACCACGGTGCGTTGGGGATCGCCAACACTTGCCTGTAACGGCTGCCACGGCTATCCGCCGGCCTATGCCAACGGCTCGCCCAAGGCAAACAAGCATGGCAACCATAGCTTCGGCTGCAACGTCTGCCATAGCGCCACCACCAGCGACGGCGCCACCATAATCGCTCCGGGCGGCTACTACGGGATCGAGAATCACGTCGACAAGGCCTACACGGTCGTTGCCGGTGGTGGCGCCTCGTTTACCTACGCGTTTGCGACAACTGGGGGGAGTTGCACCAGCATAAGCTGCCATCAGGGGGGGAATGCGAGTTGGGGAAGCAGCACCAGTCATGCTGCCGAGCTTGGGACAGGCGTCATTCTGATGGGCCTGGACAACAGCGACCATGGTACCGGCTTCGGGATCGAGGAGAACTGCTCGCTCTGCCACTACGCCAGCCTGGCTGCCCAGCATGCCAACAACTGCGCGCTCTGCCATGCAGGCGCCAACTTGGCCGGGCCACTGATCGGCAGCTGGAACCGGACCTGTCAGCAGGGAGCGTGCCACCCTTCGTTCCACACAGAAATGACCGGCGATCACAACGGCATCTACTGGGATTCATCATCCAGTTGCGCCCTCTGCCACGATACCAGCGGCGGGGATTTCCCCGGGCCTGGGGACAACTGCCTCCGCTGCCATAACCCGTCCCTCACGGCGGCTGCGGTCGGCGACCATCTGCCGCCCACAACGGTCACGGATGCGCTTGCCCTCTATGTCGGGCCGGGCGTCATCCATCTGACCGCCACGGACGCCGGCGCCACACCCTGCAGTTCTACTCTACCGACCATGCCATGAACATCGAGGCAGTGCAGACCATCACCTTTGTCGTCCAGGCAGCAGGGGGCTAGCGGCGGACTGCCCGCAGCGCTCCGCCCTGCGTTCCGTCTCAGTCGATCGGCCACCCCTTTTCGAACCCCTCCGGAAAGAAATTCTCCCGCGTCCGGTTGAAGTAGCCGTACTGGATGCGGGGGAATGCCTCCTTGATCCTCTGCATCATCCGGTACATGCCGATTCCCCGCCCTTTTACCCCCATCCGCCTGATGTAGAAATCAGGATCGCTGGAGAGGTTGCGCATCTGGATCATGTCCACCCCGGTCCGGCCGATGAAGGCGAGCAGCTTCTCCACCTCGTCGGGGTGGTCGGTGACGCCGGGGGAGACCAGGTAGTTGATCATGGTGAAGCGGCCGGCCGCCTTGGCGACCTTGAGCGATTCCTCCACCGCGGCGAACCGGTATTGTACCGGCCGGTAATAGGCATTGTAGAGCTCCTCGCGCACCGAGTTGAGGGAGAAGCGGAACGAGTCCATGCCGGCGTCGCAGAGCAGGCGAATCCGGTCGGGAAAGGAGCCGTTGGAGTTGAAGTTGACCGTACCGCGGCTGGTGGCGCTCTTCAGCCGCCGTGTCGCCTCGGCCACGGTCTCGGCCTGCATGATCGGGTCTCCCTCGCACCCCTGGCCGTAGGAGACGATCGGCTCGTCCGCCTCGTTCAGGTGCGGCAGCATCAGCTCGCAGATCTCTTCCGGGGTGGGAACGAAGCTGATCCGCTCGTGGTTGGAGGGGCAGCAGTCCGACGGCTGCAGGCTGATGCAGCCGAGGCAGCGGGAGTTGCAGGCAGGCGAGGTGGGGATGGGGGCCTCCCAGCGGCGGTAGAAGAGGTTCTTGGCAGCAAAGCAGTGATAGTCGACGGCGCAGCGGGCAAGCTGCACCAAGAGGCGGTTGCCGGGAAATTCGGCCACCCGCTGCCTGACCAGGGGATCGAGCAGGCGGTCGTCGTAGTTGCGCGGCAGCCAGTTCTCATTGGTGTCCACCCTGCTTGCCGCTACCACGAAACGTTCGGTTTCCTCGTCCCATCCCACGGCAGTATAGGACCACAAGGGGAGGTGGACCTTCTTCCGGCTGTAATCGCAGGCCGGCAGCAGGGTCCGGACATAACCCGGCGCCATGAAGGCGGATACCGCCTGGATGCGCATGTCGCGCCGCCCCTCGCGGACCGTCTCCACGGTGGCAAACCTGCGCTGTCGCTCGTCCCAGGCAATGGGCGGGGTCTGGGGGATGGTGAAGAGCCGGCTGTCCTCGGGGAGCGGGATCAGTTCCACATCTTCGGGGAGCACCGGTTCGGTGCCGTTCATGCCGGCCATGCAGAGGTAGGGATGGTCGAAGATGTTCCCTTTGGCATCGGCATAGAGGAGTTTGGGGAGGGGGCGTCGTTTCATGGGTCTCTCAGTGCAGCACTGGGGGGCCGGTCAGGGATGACGACCGTGCGCCCCGCTGCTGCCGCAACGGCAACAGGCCGCCCAGATCCGGAGCGGCCTGTGCGGGTTCATGCCGGCTGTCGCTGCTACCAGTTCTCGGCGAGCAGCTCGAAGTGTGCCCTGGGGTGGACGCAGGCAGGGCAGGAGTCGGGGGCGTCGTTGCCGGTGTGCAGGTAGCCGCAGTTGCGGCAGCGCCAGACCACTTCCTGCTCGCGGTGGAAGACCTGGTTGTTCTGGATGTTGGCCTGCAGATCGCGGTACCGTTTCTCGTGCTGCCGTTCTGCCACGGAGATCGCGTCAAAGGCCGCGGCGATCACCGGGAAACCCTCGGCACGCGCCGTGGCGGCAAAGCCCGGATAAAGGACGCTGTGTTCGTGGTATTCGCCTCCGGCGGCGGCCAGCAGGTTGTCGCTGGTCGAGCCGATCGTGCCGGCCGGGAAGCTGGCAACGACCTCCGCCTCCCCCCCTTCCAGGAACTTGAAGAAGCGCTTGGCATGCTCCTTCTCCTGGTTGGCGGTCTCCTCGAAGATCTCGGCGATCTGCACATACCCTTCATTGCGCGCCTTGGCGGCGAAATAGGTGTAGCGGTTGCGTGCCTGGCTTTCACCGGCAAAGGCAGCCATCAGGTTCTTTTCGGTCTGGGTTCCTTTAAGGCTCATGCGAGTGTTTCTCCTTTCGTTGTCGTGTCCGGGTGATGGCGGTCAGCGGACCAGTTTGGACAGTTTCTTGAATTCTTCGGTGCCCGCCACCTTCAGCAGCTGGAAGAGCGCGGCCTCGGTGGAGGTGATGACGGCGCCGGCGGCGCGGGCGGTCTCCAGGCCGACGAACCAGTTGTCCTTGCGCCGGCTCATGACCGCGTCGCGCACCAGGTGGACGACAAAGCCGGCATCGAGGAGTTCCAGCACGGTCTGCAGCACGCAGACATGGGTCTCCATGCCGGTGACGATCACCTGTTTCCGTCCCAGCGCCTTCAGGCGGTCGGGGAAGGGGGTCTCGCCGCAGCAGCTGAAGGTCATCTTCTCGATGGCCGGCTCGGCAAGACGGTCCTTCAGGACGCAGAGGGTCTCCCCCAGCCCCTTGACATACTGCTCGGTGGCGACCTGCGGGATGCCCAGCTCGCGGGCCGCCTCCTGCAGGATGCCGATGTTGGCGGTGAGGCGCTCCAGCACCTTTTCATCCATGGCGCGGCAGAGCTTTTCCTGCACGTCGATCACTACCAGCACTGCATCGTTTCTGTCGAGAAAGAACTGCTCCTTGATGCCCATGGCGATCTCCTTATCGTACTGTCGTCGCTGCAACGGACGTGGCCGCTGTCAGTCCTTTTTCAGTTCGATCCCCAGCTCCTGGATCTTCTTGCGCAGGGTGTTCCGGTTGATGCCGAGGATGTCGGCGCCGCGGACCTGGTTGCCGCGGGTTTTCTCAAGGACGAAGCGGATCAGGGGGCGCTCCACCTGGGCCAGCACCATGGTGTAGATGTCGCCGCTCTGCATCTTGTCCATGTTGGCAAAGGAGGTCCGCAGCTTCATCTCCACGATCCCTTCCAGGGAAAGCTCCTCGCCGGTGGTTGCATCGGTGGCCGGGCGCTGCTGGGTGCGGAGTCCGGGAAAGTCCTCGACGGTCAAAAGCTGGTCCGACGAGAGGATGACCGCCCGCTTGATGGTGTTTTCCAGCTCGCGCACGTTCCCCGGCCAGGCGTGGGAGCCCAGCAGCCGGAGCGCGGCCGGGTCGCACTGGCGCACCGGTATCTCCAGCTCACTGCAGGTCTTGGCCAGGAAGTAGTCCACCAGGGCCGGGATATCTTCGCGTCGTTCCCTGAGCGGAACCAGGGTGATCGGCACCACGTTCAGCCGGTAGAAGAGGTCTTCGCGGAAGGCGCGGCGCCGGACCATCTCCTCCAGGTCCTGGTTGGTGGCGGCAATGACCCGCACATCCACGATGATGTTCTGGCTGCCGCCGGTGCGGGTGACCTCACGTTCCTGCAGCACCCGCAGGATCTTGGCCTGCAGGTCGAGCGGCATGTCGCCGATCTCGTCGAGGAAGATGGTGCCGCCGTTGGCTTGCTCGAATTTCCCCAGCTTCCGTTCTGCCGCTCCGGTGAAGGCCCCTTTCTCGAAGCCGAACAGCTCCGATTCCAGGAGCTCCTTGGGGATGGCGGCGCAGTTGAGGGCGATGAACGGCTTGCCCAGTCGCCGGGAGTTGAAGTGGATCGCCCTGGCGATCAGCTCCTTGCCGGTGCCCGACTCCCCCTGGACCATCACGGTCACGTCCGACGGGGCCACCTTGCCGATGGTCTTGTAGACCTCGCGCATGGCCGAGGAGTTGCCGATGATGGTCTTTTCCAGCTGGTAGCGGTCCTTCAGCTCCTCCTTGAGCAGCGAGACCTGGGAGGTCATCTCCCTGGCCCGGTTGACCTTTTCCACGATGGCGTCGATCACGTCCAGGTCGAATGGCTTGGTGAGGTAGTCGTAGGCCCCGCGTTTCATGGCCTCCACCGCGTTCTTCATGCTCGCCTCGGCGGTCATGATCACCACCAGGAGGTCCTGCTTCGACTCCCTGACCCGGTCCAAGAGGTCGAGTCCCGAGATGCCGGGCATCTTGATGTCGAGGATGGCCAGATCATAGGTGCTTGCCTGGATCATGCGGAGCGCCTGTTCGCCGTCGGCGGCCAGGTCCACGGTGAACCCCTTCTTTTTCAGGGCCTTGGAGAGGACCCAGCGCATGCTCTCCTCGTCGTCGGCGACGAGAATCCTGTTCAGTGCCATAACAAACCTCGTGAATCGTGAGTGGCGAGGCGAAAAAGCCTCGATCCTGCTGCCGGACCGGGCAGCGACCCTATTTATTGTATCAGGGGCAGCATGACGGTGAAGGTCGTCCCTTTTCCCTTGACGGAGTGGACCTTGATCATGCCGCGGTGCTCGGTGACGATCTTGTGGCAGAGCGCCAACCCCAGGCCGGTGCCGCGCGACTTGGTGGTAAAGAAGGGGGTGAAGAGCTGTTCGACCTGCTCCCTGGACATCCCCTGGCCGTCGTCGATCACTTCCACGGCAACCATCCGGAGCCGCTGCTCCCCCTTCTTGGTCATGGTGTATTCGGCCAGGACCCGGCTGGAGACCCGGATCATGCCATGTTCCCCTACCGCCTCCACGGCGTTCTTGATCAGGTTGAGGAAGAGCTGGGTCAACTGCTCCTCGTCGGCCAGGATCGGCGGGATGCTCGGGTCGAAATGCTGCTGGAAGGTGACGGTCCGCTCCCCTATGCTGCTCTTCTGCAGCATGACGATGTCGCCGATTACCTGGTGCAGGTTCACCTTGGTGAGCTGCAGCCTGCGGGGGGTGGTCAGCGCCAGGAGTTCCTCGACGATCCGGTTGACCCGCTGTACCTCCTTGATCATGACCCCGGTGTAGTCAAGGAGTTCGCTGCCGGCAGAGAGCTCTTTTTCCAGGAGTTGCGCCGCCCCCTTGATCCCCCCCAGCGGGTTCTTGATCTCGTGGGCGAGCCCTGCCGCCAGGGTCCCCAGCGCTGCCAGCCGGTCCGCGGTCCTGACCGCCTCTTCAAGCTCCCTGATGCTGGTCAGATCGCGCAGGGTGAGGATCGTGCCGGTCCGTTCGCCGTTTTCCAGGAGCAGCGGCGAGGTGGTGGCGCTGACCGGGATCGGGTGGCCGGTCCGGGAGAGGACCAGGTTCTCGTGATCGGAGATGGTCATGCCGGTCTCGGCCGTCTTTGCCACCATCTCCAGCAGGAGGGCTTCCCCCTTGAAGATGGCGGTGAAGGCCATTCCCTGGGCCATGCGCCGGGAGATGCCGGTGAGTTGTTCGGCTGCCGGGTTCATCAGCGTCACTGCGCCGCTGGCGTCCATGACGATGACGCCATCGCCGACGCTGTCGATGACGTTGGCGTAGAACTCCTGAATCTGATCGGTCAGTCCGCCCATGTTCCCTTTCGCATGAAAAAATTGCCGACCTCGGCAACCAGCTGCTGCCGGTCCTCGATCCGGTTGACCAGGTCGCGGAACCTGCTGGCGCCGGGGAGCCCCTTGGCGTACCAGCAGAGGTGCTTGCGCATCTCCCGCACCGCCACCCGCTCGCCAGCCAGGCCGATGAAGGCCTCCAGGTGCTGAAGCGCCACCCGGAGCCGTTCCTCGGTGGATGGCAGGGTCGGTTCCTCTCCTGCCATGATCTGCAGCGCCTCGCGGAATATCCACGGGTTGCCCATGGCGCCGCGGGCGATCATGGCTCCGTCGCAGCCGCTTTCTGCCAGCATGGCCGTCACCGCCCGGGGGGTGAAGAGATCGCCGCTCCCCAGTACCGGGATGCGCACCTGCTGCTTCAGCTCGGCGATCTGGCTCCAGTCTGCCGTGCCGTCGAACATCTGGCAGCGGCTCCGCGGGTGGAGGGTGATGGCGTCGCATCCCTCTGCCTCGGCAATCCGCGCTACCTCGAGAAAGGTGCGGTCGCCCGCCTGCCAGCCCGATCGGATCTTCACGGTGAACGGCAGGTCGGTCGCCCGTCGCACTGCCCGGACGATGGTGGCGATCTTCCCGGTATCCCTGAGGAGCGCGCTGCCGGCACCGCTGTTCACGACCTTGCGCACCGGGCAGCCCATGTTGATGTCCACCAGGTCGCCGTAATCGCCCGCGGTCCGGGCCGCCAGCGCCAGAAGGGTCGGATCGTCGCCGAACAGCTGGACCCCCAGCGGCCG
>JACRPV010000102.1 GCA_016223015.1 Geobacter sp.
TTACCCTCTGCCAGAAGATCACCGGCTTCCCTTACAACCGCGTTATCGGCCAGGCAGGCGTACTCGATTCAGCCCGTTTCATCACCTTCATTGCCTGGGAACTGGGCGTTTCCGTAAAGGACGTAAATGCAATGACCCTCGGTGGCCACGGCGACGACATGGTACCGCTCGTTCGTTACGCCAGCGTCAACGGCATTCCCGTCATGGAACTCCTTGAGCGCAAGTACAAGGACAAGGCCAAGGCCAAGGAAGTCATGGAAGCAATGGTCAAGCGGACCCGCGGTGCAGGCGGCGAGGTTGTTGCTCTCCTTAAAACCGGTTCTGCATTCTACTCCCCGGCTTCTTCCGCCATTGCCATGGCGGAGGCGATCCTCAAGGATCAGAAGCGCGTTCTCCCGACCTGCTGCTACATCCAGGGCGAGTTCGGCGTGAATGGCTACTATGTTGGCGTTCCTGCAGTTCTCGGTGAGAAAGGTGTCGAGCAGATCCTTGAGTTCGCACTTGATGCTGAAGAGCAGGCCATGATGGACAAGTCGGTTGCTGCCGTGAAGGGTCTTGTCGACAGCATGAAGTAAACGAAACGATAAGTATCGTTTCATCAGTATTCCGTAAGCAAGAGAAGGGCTTCGGCCCTTCTTTTTGCTGTGTGCTCCACTATAGACACAGGGCTTGCCCGATCCGACAGTTTCGGAAACATTGTTCGATACCGGGCTTGCAATTTTCGTATACGCTGTGCTATAGTCTCACGGTTTCTCAGCCTGATCGGCTTCAATACACAAAAGGAGCGTATGTAGATGGAAAAGAAGCTTCCCACAATCGAGATCATCGAGAAGTATTGCAAGGGTTGCCACATCTGCGTCGAATTCTGCCCCAAGCAAGTCTTGGAAATGCGCGGATTTGTCGTGGCAGTCAAAGACCTGGAGGCCTGCATCAAGTGCATGCAGTGCGAACTCCGCTGCCCCGATTTCGCTATCAAGGTAACGGCGTAACCAATTTTATAGGAGGTATGTAACGTGGCTAAGAAAGTTGCTTTTCTTCAGGGTAACGAAGCTGCCGCTCACGGCGCTCTCTATGCCGGCTGTAAGTTTTTTGGCGGTTACCCGATCACCCCGTCCACAGAAGTTGCCGAGGTCATGTCGGCCGAGCTTCCGAAGGTGGGGGGTAAGTTCATTCAGATGGAAGACGAGATCGGGGCCATGGCTGCCCTCATCGGCGCCTCCTTGACCGGTACCAAGGTTCTCACCTCCACTTCCGGTCCCGGCCTCTCTCTCAAACAGGAAAATATCGGTTACGCCTGCATTACCGAAGTCCCCTGCGTTATCTTCAACGTTATGCGCGGTGGCCCGTCCACCGGTATGCCGACCGGTCCGTCCCAGTCCGACGTGATGTGCGCCAAATGGGGCACCCACGGCGACCACCCGGCCATCTGTCTGGTTCCTGCTTCGGTGCAGGAAGTCTTCGAGGAGACGGTCAGGGCATTCAATCTTGCCGAGAAGTACCGTACACCGGTCATGATCATGCCTGACGAGATCGTTGCCCACATGCGCGAGCGGATCGTGTTTCCCGAGCCGGGCGAACTGGAAGTCATCGACCGGACCGGACCCTCGGTTCCGCCCGAGCAGTACAAGCCGTACGATACCTCCTTCGGCGATATCCCGCCGCTGGCTGCATTCGGTTCCGGCTACAAGTTCCACGTAACCGGGCTCAACAAGATGCAGGATGGCTTCCCGACCACCAAGGCCGAGATCGTTCAGGCAGAGGAAGAGCGTCAGGTTCGCAAGGTGGAGGCCAACAAGGCCGACATCATGAAGTGGGAAGAGTACCTGGTTGACGATGCCGAAATCGTCGTTGTCGCTTTTGGTTCCACGTCCCGTTCTGCACGGTTCGCCGTTGATGAAGCCCGCAAAGCCGGTATCAAGGCTGGCCTGTTCCGTCTGATCACCTTCTGGCCCTTCCCTGAGGAGCGACTTCTCGAACTCTCCAAGAAGGTCAAGGCATTCATTTCTCCGGAAATGAACCTCGGCATGTGTGCCGGCGTCATCAAAGGCTGCATCGAGGGGAATGCCCCTGTCCTCGGTATTTTCCGTGTTGACGGTGAACCGGTCAACCCGGGCCAGATCCTCGACAAGATGAAGGAGGTCAAGTAACCATGTCTTTTGATTATGATAAATGGATACGTCCCGGCAAGCTGCCGCACATCTGGTGTCCCGGCTGCGGCCATGGCATCGTCATGAAGGGGTTGATCCGGGCTCTGGATACCCTTCAGCTGAAGAAGGAAAACACGGCAATCGTATCGGGTATCGGCTGCGCTTCCCGTTTGCCCGGCTACATGGACTGCTGCACCCTGCACACCGCACATGGCCGCGCTGCTGCCTTTGCCACCGGTGTGAAGATGGCACGTCCCGACATGAACGTCATCCTGTGCGGTGGCGACGGCGATGGCACCGCCATCGGCGGTAACCACTTCATCCATGCCTGCCGTCGCAACATCGACATGACCTACATCATCATGAACAACAAGATCTACGGCATGACCGGTGGTCAGTTCTCCCCCTGTACCCCGACCGGCGACAAGGCTTCCACTACTCCTTACGGCAACCCCGATCCTGGCTTCGATATCGCCAAGCTCGCCATCGGCGCCGGTGCTTCGTTTGTTGCCCGTGGAACCGCCTTCCATGCGAACCAGATCGACAAGCTGATCGCAGAGGCCATTCAGCACAAAGGTTTCTCTGTTGTTGAAATCCTTGACGACTGCCCGACCACCTATGGTCGCCGCAACAAGTACAAGTCCGTCATCGAAATGATGAACAAGCTGAAGGAAATTGCCGTTCCGGTCAAGGCAGCCGAGAAGATGGACCCCGAGCAGCTGAAGGGGAAAGTCCTTACCGGTGTTCTCTACAAAGAGGACAAGCCCGAGTACTGCGAACAGTACCAGAAGGTCATCGAGCGGGCCCAGGGCGCTGCCAAGTAATCCACTTGCACTAAAGGAGAAACAATAATGGCTGGAAGATATGAGATTCGCTTTTCCGGCGCCGGTGGGCAGGGGCTGATCCTGGCCGGTGTCATCATGGCCGAGGCTGCTTCGATCTATCAAGGGATCCAGGCCGTTCAGTCCCAGAGCTATGGTCCGGAAGCCCGTGGTGGCGCCTCCAAGTCGGAGGTCATCATCTCCGACACTGCTATCGACTACCCGAAGGTGACCAAATGTGATGCTCTCCTCGCTCTTACCCAGGAGGCTTGCGACAAATATTCCCACGATCTCAAGGAAGGCGGGGTACTCCTGATTGACTCCGACCTCGTTCTGAGGCAACCGGAAGGGAATTTCAAGGTAACCAAGTTCAACATCACCAATACGGCAAAGAACGAGGTAGGTCGCGAGATCGTTACCAACATCGTTGCCCTTGGCGCCATGGTGGCTCTGACTGGCGTCGTCTCGAAAGAGAACGCAGAAAAAGCCGTTCTGGCCCGCGTTCCCGAGGCTTTCCTCGAACTGAACAAGAAGGCATTCAATATCGGCTACGATAAGGCTATGGCCGCCAAGGCCTAGGTTCAATCGTACCTGTCATGAAAGCCCGGCACACTAGTGTGCTGGGCTTTTTTTTCATTTTCGGGCTCCTGCATCTGATTGATAGGGAAAGCAACCTGAATAGAGAATGAAGTCATCACCTCGCGCATGCTCCGGAGAACTGTCGATGACCACTCGTCTCACGGGTAAAATCAAGGCCGAGGTGGAGGATATCAGGCAGCAGGCGATTGCGGACGGCATGACGACGCTGAAACAGGACGGGATTCTGAAGGTGCTGCAGGGGATCTCGGATCTGCGCGAGGTTCGACGGGTCTGTATCAAATAGGGAGAAGTGGCGTCGGTGCTGGAAACACGGCAGCAGTTTTTTTCCTTCGATTCTGACCGCGATAGGGAGCGCATTCAATACTGAGAGTTTCTCCCGGCATTTCTCTGGTCTGTTTGGAACCCACCTTTACCCACTCATCGGATCGTGAAAACTCCACGATTTTACCGGTCACGATGAGATATTCCAGGCAGTAATCTTCAACGATGTCATAGTCATTGTCGCAGTACCGGACCAGGATGAGCATGATCAGCCTCCGTAACTTCATTGAATATCACAGTATTCAATATCGTCAATGGATGGTAATACTTTAACGTATAAGGGGAAAACTGATTTAGCGTTGACAAAGCCGCTGAAAAAGGCTAAAAAGAAAATCCGCTCCGGGGTGAAACCTCTTCAGAAGCGGCGGCGTAGCCAAGTGGTAAGGCAGAGGTCTGCAAAACCTTTATTCAGCGGTTCAAATCCGCTCGCCGCCTCCATAAAAATAAGCACTTAGATTAAGTTCTAAGTGCTTATTTTGTACTTGACGCGAAAATTGTCGCAAGAAGAAAAATTGACCTCCAGCCATGGCCCTACCATCAACTATCTATCGGGTAACACTCCATCTTTCGGATATTGACCGCGGCATCTACGAATCAGTGCAGACGACCGTTGCCCAACATCCATCGGAAACCGAAGAGCGACTGGTAGCCAGACTGCTGGCTCTGGCCATCTTTTACCAGCTGGGACTGACCTTCACGAAGGGGCTGAGCGCAACCGACGAGCCTGACTTCTGGGTCAAGGGTTCCGACGATAGAGTGCAACTCTGGGGAGAAGTCGGACTCCCCGACTCTGACCGAATCATCAAGGCGAGCCGCCATGCCGACCGGGTCGCTCTTCTGGCGTGCGGCAGGTCTCTGCACAACTGGAATCAACAGCACTTTCCCAAACTGGAGAAACTGGCCAACCTGACCATCGTCAGCCTTGATCAGGCATTCATCTCCAACCTCGCGGCACAGTTGCATCGCTCCATTATCTGGTCGATTACCATCACCGAAGGTATCCTCTACCTTGCGTCCGGCGAGCAGACCTACCAAACCACCATACTTTCGCATATCCGATAAATGAATAGACCGCCGGTAGGGTTGCCGATAACGCCGGGGCTTTTAAAACCATGGATCGCTGTATGCTGAATGCCCAATAGGTCCATTTCTCGGGGAAATCTCCCTCCTTAACAGGAAATCCCTTATATACATTTGCGTAAATATTACGATACATAAAACAACATCACGAGAAAGGGATGGCAATATCCGTGGTAATCGACTAGATGCTCCTCCCTCTGGACGATATGCAACCTTCGATGCCCGGCTCGAGGAACCCGTATCACCTGTTCTGAGGCTTCACTGCTGCATGGAGGCGTCATGATGAATTCAAAAGACTGGAGCGACAAGCTTCTGGTCACCATGATCAATGCTGATCGCTCCGGTGCGGCGGAGATTATTGAACGGACTCTGGCTACCGGCATTGAGGCTCGTCAGGTGATTGCGGAAATCCTCGACCCTGCGATTGTACAACTCGGGCGATTATGGGAAGAAGAGACCATGTCGCTGGCACAGAACTTTGTCGCTTCAAAAATAGCCGAAGACACTCTTCTCCGCTGCATCCCGAATATGACCGCTCATCCCCATTCAAAGGGGGCTCTCGTGATCGGCAACATTGAGGATGATTTCCACAGCCTTGGCCGGAAGGCTGTCGGTCTGTTTCTGGTTGCCGCCGGCTGGGATGTTCATGATCTGGGGAATGACGTGCCCGCGGAGGAACTCCTGGAAAAGGCGCTGGAGGTCGATGCCTGCGTCATAGGCGTTTCAGCCATGATGCAGACTACGGCATTGAACATCCGCAAATTGCGTCAGTTGATCGACAAGCGCGGACTGGCCCATCGGATCAAGCTGGCGGTGGGTGGTGCCGTGTTCAACTGGCGACCGGATCTGGTGGCAGAAGTTGGCGGCGACGGTACGGCGCACAATGCGGTCGGGGCTGATGAGCTGTTCATGCGACTGCAGGCTGAGGTGTTGAGAGGTAAGGCGCTATGAATTCGTATCAGCGCGTGATGAATACCCTGGCAGGGCAACCGGTGGACCGTCCGCCGGTTTTTGCCGTTCTGGGGGCGTATGGCGGCAGATTGACGAACACCGGCCTGCGGGCAATTTTCAGCGATGCGTCTGCGTACGTTGCAGGACAAAGGGCGTTGCAGGAAACATTCGGTTTTGATCTGGTCATGACCCCGTTCATTTTCACCGCAATTTCGGAAGCCTTTGGCGGAGTGACCGCCTGGAGCGACGACCAGGTTCCCAACATGAAACGTCCCGGTGCGCGCGCTCCTGTCGAGGCGCTTGCCTTGCCGCTGCCAAACCCCCTTGTGGCCGGGCAGCTGTCCGTTGTCCTGGAAGCTACGCGACAATTGGCGGATCTTTACAAGGGAGATGTGCCGATCATCGCCGTGGTGCCGGGACCCGGCATCATGCCATCCCTGATAACCGGCATGGAGCAGTGGATGGAGACTGTTCTGTTCGATGAACCGCTCGCCCGGAAGC
The DNA here is from genome assembly GCA_016223015.1 of Geobacter sp. Taxonomy (GTDB): domain Bacteria; phylum Desulfobacterota; class Desulfuromonadia; order Geobacterales; family DSM-12255; genus Geoanaerobacter. Next base: position 6,422 of record JACRPV010000102.1, read on the forward strand.
TGCTCGATCATACTGCCCCGTTTTTTGTCTCCTGGGCCAATGCCTTGCTGGCGGCTGGTGCCGACTGCCTGGTCGTCACCGAGGGGATGGCAACGGCCGAGATCGCGCCGCGTTCCATGTTTGCCGAACGCTTTCTGCCGCTGTTGGCCTCAACCTTTGCGCAGATCCCCGGGCCGAAGGTACTGCATCACACCGGTGGCCGCATGAACCATAACCTGGATCTGCTCCCCGGTCTGGATGGCCTGGTCGGGGTTGCCGTCGGCTCGAAAGACGACCTTGCCGAGGCGAGGCGGCTCATCGGCCCGGATCTGAACCTGATCGGGAATCTGGACAACCTGAGCTTTCCCGCACTCTCCGCCGATGCCGTCTATTCCATGAGCCAGGCCTGCCTGCGGACGGCTGCACCTTCCGGCCACTACATATTGGCAAATGCCGGTGCGGACATCCCGCTGACGACGCCGCCCGAGAACCTGCGGGCAATGCGGTTGGCTGTTGCAGACTATCCTGCGGTGCGGGGGTATGGGTCATGAGCGATCGTACGATCTGGCTCAGTTGTGGTGTGGTGAGCGCCGAGATGGAGGAATTGCAGCGCCGTGGGTTGATCGAGGGCGAGCTGTTGTTTCTTGATTCCATGTTGCATATGGACCCTCAGAAGCTGGAAGCGCAGCTGACCGCAACGCTTGAGCAGATAATGGTAGGTTGTGGCTGCCTGGTCCTGGTCTACGGCGACTGCTCGGCCCGGATGCTCGACCTGGTCCGCAGTTACCATGCGGGCAGGGTTGCCGTTATCAACTGTGCCCAATTGCTGGTTGGCCGGGATCGCTACCGCCAGTTGATGGGAGAAAAGGCCTTTCTTGTCCTCCCTGAATGGGCGCGGCGCTGGGAGCAGATCATGAAGAATGAACTCGGCTTGAACCGAGCGGTGGCACACGACCTGATGGGTGAGCATTGCGGGATACTGGTCTATCTCGACACCGGCCTGCTTCCGGTGCCGGAGCAGCAGTTGCAGGAGTTTTCATCCTATACTGGTCTGCCTTGGCGGATAGAGGCCGTATCACTGGATACCATGCTGGCGAACCTGCTGGCGGCACAGGAAGATGCATGTTCCCATAGGCAACACGAGGAGCCGGCATGAGTGCGACGGAACCCTCCATACTTTCCTCGCCGGCAGCCCAGTTGATGGCTATCGAGGTCATTACCGAACTTCTGGTTTCCACATCGCCGCAGAAACTGGGCGAGGTCCTGACCGATCACCTGCGCGAACTGAGCGGCGCCAGGACCGTGATGGTCCTGGCCCATCGAAAAAGGCCTGAAAGAGATAGTCTGCTGCATGTCAGCCCGCTGCGGAGATTCGACCTCTTTGCTCCAGCGGAGCTCGACCTGTTTTGCCTTGAGCATACCCCTGGAGAACTCCCGTATTCTCCGGACGAACTCCCCGCAGATCTTCCCTTGAAGGGAGTGCTGGTGCGGGCAGGCATCCAGTCTCTCGCACGGTTTCCGTTGCGTGCTGTCGGCGAACTGATCGGCATGCTGCTCCTGTTTGATCTGCCGGGGGTTGACCGCATCACCGAGACAAACCAGATCATCCATCTCCTTTCCTCGCCGATTGCCCTTGCCCTGAAAAACGCCCTGGCATACCGGCAGATCGAACAGCAGGCAAAGGAACTGGAAAAGCGGGTAGTGGAGCGCACCGCCGAGCTCAGCACGGCACAGATGCTTTTCAGGTCAGCCATTTACAATTCTCCGATTCCCATCATGATCCACGATGAAGACAACAGGGTTTTGCAATTGAGTCTCGGCTGGACGAACTTTTCCGGCTATACCCTGGAAGATATCCCGACGCTGGCCGATTGGACCGAACGTGCATACGGGGAGCGGACAGGGAGCAAGAAGGCATATATCGATAACCTTTTCGAGATTGACCAGACGGTCGATAACGGGGAATGGACGATTACGGCGAAAGACGGCTCGAAAAGGATCTGGCATTTCCAGACCACACCATTAGGAAAAGTCGGCAACAAACGTGTTCTCCTCAGCATGGCAGTCGACATCACCGAGCAGAAGCTGAACGAGGAGTCTTTGCGCAAGAGTGAGGAACGGCACAGGACTATCCTGCGAACGGCCATGGATGGCATCTGGCTGATGGATTTACAGGGACGCTTCCTTGAGGTGAACGAGACCTATTGTCGCATGAGCGGTTACAGCATGCACGAGCTTTTGACGTTGACCGTTCATGATATCGAGGCCATGGAAACATGTGATGACGCTGCTGCCCACATCAAAAAAATCATTGAACAGGGCAATGATCGCTTCGAGACCAGGCACCGCCGCAAGGATGGGTCCGTGTATGAGGTCGAAGTCAGCGCACAGTTTCGGCCGGTCGAGGGCGGGCAGATTGTGAGTTTCATCCAGGATATTTCCGAGCGGAAACGGTCAGAGGCAGAGAAAGCCACACTTGAAGGCCAGCTCAGACAGGCACAGAAGATGGAGTCAATCGGCCGTCTGGCCGGCGGAGTGGCCCACGATTTCAACAATATGCTGGGAGTCATCCTGGGCCATACGGAAATTGGGCTCCTGAGAATGGACCCTTCCCATCACCTCTTTGCTCGACTGGTAGAAATCCGCAAGGCAGCGGAGCGCTCTGCCGACCTTACACGGCAGTTGCTGGCCTTTGCCCGGAAACAGACGGTTACACCCAAGGTCGTCGACCTCAACGAGACTGTGGGGGAGATGCTCCAGATGCTGCAACGGCTCATCGGAGAGGATATTACGCTCACCTTCCAGCAGGCACCCGATCTCTGGCCGGTGATGATGGACCCGTCTCAGGTAGACCAGATCCTTGCCAATCTGTGCGTTAATGCACGGGACGCCATCGAGGACACCGGCCGGATTGCCATAGTTACGGAAAACTGCAGTGTCGATGCCGCCTATTGCACCCATAACCCGGACGCGGAACCGCGGGAGTATGTGCGGCTTGTCGTGAGCGACGACGGCTGCGGCATGGACAGGGAGACGCAGAGCCACATATTCGAACCGTTTTACACGACCAAGGAAATGGGGAAGGGGACCGGTCTGGGGCTGGCAACAGTCTATGGTGCAGTCAGGCAGAATGGCGGGTTCATCAACATCTACAGCGAGCCGGGACAGGGCTCTACCTTTTCGGTCTATCTCCCCCGCCATGCAGGGAAGACCCATGAGGTGCAGCCAGAGGCCGCTTCGCCACCGGTTCAGCGCGGCCATGAGACCATCCTGCTGGTGGAGGATGAGCCGGCCATACTGGAAATAACCTCCATGATGCTGGAGGAGCAGGGGTATGCCGTCCTGGCGGCGACAACCCCTGGCGAGGCGATCCAGTTTGCCAGGGAACACGTCGGGGAGATCAACCTGCTCATGACCGACGTGATCATGCCGGAAATGAACGGCCGCGATCTGGCCAAAAACCTCCTCACCCTCTATCCCCGCATGAAGCGCCTCTTCATGTCAGGCTATACGGCCGACATAATAGCCCATCACGGCGTGCTGGATGAAGGGGCTCATTTCATCCAGAAACCGTTCTCGCTCGCCAGCATGACGGACAAGGTCCGCCTGGTGCTGGACAGCCCGTAACTGCAGATGGCCAATACCCGCTCAGACGCACTGTAACGCTCAGGCCCTCAGTTGATGGAAGTCTCTTTCCGGCTACGAAGAGGGGCATACGGCCATTGCACGGTTGTCCTCTTTGAGCGGGAAGGGGCGGAGATCTGCGTTACCGCCGGGGAAGCGGGGGTCCGGTTTCTCTTTATCGCCGGCAAACCGCTGCACGAACCGGTTGCCTGGTACGGTCCCATTGTCATGAACACCCAGGAGGAGTTGCGGATCGCCTTCGAGGAATTCGAAAAGGGGACGTTCATCAAGAAACGGTGAGTGCCGGGGTGAACCGGTCAGTCGATCAGGAGGGGCGCCTGTTCCGGGCTAGAGGTTGCATCGGTCGGTCCCAGGGGGAGGATGCATTCTGGTGTATCGTTCCGTGGGTTGTTGACTAGCGATGTGACAGGATAGGCCGTCATGACACCGGGAGGGTAGGGCTTGCAGAGGGGGAGCAGCCTCTCGGGCTCCGATACCTCGCGGTCCAGCCAGAGTGAATATTCGGCAGGATGCAGAATGACCGGCATCCGGTCATGGATCTCTTCCATGAGCTTGTTGGCGCTGGTCGTAAGGATGGCGCAGGATTCTAGGATGGCTCCTTCAGGGGTTTTCCAGTGTTCCCAGATGCCGGCAAACCCCATGGGAGAACCATCGGCCATGCCGACATAGTAGGGCGATTTTCCCGAGTCGAGCTGGCGCCATTCGTAGAAGCCCGTGGCAGGGATCAGGCAGCGGCGGGTGCGGACTGCCTGACGGAAGGTGCGTTTTTCGAAAACGGTCTCTGCTCGGGCATTGAGCAACCGGTAGCCGATGGCGGGATCGTCGGCCCATGACGGAACAAGGCCCCATTTCATGAGATCGAGCCGGTTTTCGCCGCCGAGGCTCCTGATGACGGCAATCTGCTGGCTCGGCGCAATATTGAAACGAGGCAACAGGTCAGGCGTGCCCAACAGCTTGAAGATTTCGGCAAGCTGTATCGCGCTCAGTTGTAGGGTAAATCGGCCGCACATGGGATCTCCTCTGGTTCCGGATTTGCTGATTGACTGTGAGCACGAACAGGTTCAACCCTGAAAGAGCATACCATATGTGTATCATGCCAGGAATCAAGAGCAAAGAGAATCTCATCCTATTCGCGTAAAAGCGCTTATACGGCCGATCCAGGGGTGGGGAGATACCGGCGGGGTTCTCGTGGACAGGAAAGGGGCCGGCATGGTGTCCGGCCCCTTGCAGGGAATCCGTCAGATCAGAAAGCGGTGCGGTCAGGCATCGAGACAGAGTCTCTGCCGCTGTGCCATCCAGAGATCCAAGGCCTCGCGGATCACCTCCGACACATTCTTTGAACTCGACTTGGTTATCCGTTCAAGCGTCTTCTTTTCCTTATCACTGATCCGCAGCGAAACGACATTCTTCAGCGCACTGTCGTCACGTTTCCGTTTTTGTGCCTTTGGCGATTCATCCTGGGGTCTTTTTCTGTAATAGCGCATCTCCTCTCCTCCTGTTGTGAATAGATTGGTCTGTTTCTGCGATGACTTCCTGCCTTTGTTGATCTCCACACCCTGGCGTTCGGACATCAGGAGATCCACGTTGTCACAGACGGGACATTTCATCTGCATCCTCCTTGGTTGAATTCAGCTGTTTTTTTCAAGTGCCGCGTTTTCCTCTTCTTCGGTAAATGGCTGGTGGAGTTTGACCGGCGTCCCGGTCTGACGAAGGCGGAGGTTAAGCATCTCGACCATGACGGAAAAGGCCATGGCGAAGTAGATGTATCCCTTGGGGAGGTGCCGGTCCAGACCGTCACCGATCAGCGCCACCCCTATCAGGATGAGGAAGGAAAGGGCCAGCATCTTGATGGTCGGGTGCCGATCCACGAAGGCGCTGATCTTGCCGGAGAAGAGCATCATGAAGCCGACCGCCAGGACCACCGCAGCGACCATCACTCCGACCTTGCTGGCCATTCCCAGTGCGGTGATGATGGAGTCCAGGGAAAAGACGATATCCAGGAGAAGGATCTGGACGATGACCGCGGCAAAGCCTGCCGCAGCCCGGGTGCTGGAGTGTCCTTCCTTCCCCTCCAGCTTCTCGTGGATCTCCATGGTGCTTTTCCCCAGGAGAAAGAGCCCGCCGGAGAGAAGTATGAGGTCCCTCCCGGAGATCTCGTTGCCGATTACCGTGAAGAGCGGGGCGGTGAGACCCATCAGCCAGGTAAGGGAAAAGAGCAGGGCTATCCGGATGAACATCGCCAGGCCGAGCCCGGTCAGGCGGGCCTTTTCCTGCTGGTGGGCCGGGAGTTTCCCGGCAAGTATGGAAATAAATATGATGTTGTCGATGCCGAGTACGATCTCCAGCGCCGTCAGTGTCGCCAGCGCCAGCCAGACCTGGGGGTCAGCCAACCACTCCATGGTGTGAGGCTCCTTGTCCTATGGTGAATTATGCTCGTTACTGCTGCAATCTTACCGGGGCCGGCTCGCCATCCCCTCCAGCCGGGCGATCCGCTCCTCCATGGGGGGATGGGTGGAGAAGAGGGACATGAGGCTGCCGCCGGTGAGCGGGTTGACGATGAAGAGGTGCGCCGATGCGGGTCGGGCCTCCTGCATCGGGATCATCTGCGAGGCCGAGTGGAGCTTGCGCAGGGCGTTTGCCAGGGCCAGCGGACGGCCGCAGATGCGGGCTCCGCTCTCGTCGGCCAAGTATTCGCGGGAGCGGGAGACCGCCATCTGGATCAGCATGGCAGCAATCGGGGCAATGATCGCCATGGCCAGCGAACCGATCAGTCCGCCTGCTCCCTCGCCATCTTCGTCGCTCCGGCCGGCACCGAGCATGGCCCCCCACTGCAGCATGTTGCCGAGCATGGAGATGGCGCCGGCAAAGGTGGCGGCAATGGTGGAGACGAGGATGTCACGGTTCTTGACGTGGGCCAATTCATGGGCCATGACCCCTTCCAACTCATCAGGGGAGAGGATGCGCAGGATCCCCTCGGTGGCGGCGACCGTGGCATGATCCGGGTTGCGGCCGGTGGCAAAGGCGTTGGGGCTCTCCGAAGGGATGATGTAGACCTTCGGCATGGGGAGGCCGGCCTGAAACGCCAGGCGGCGAACCATGCCGTAGAAAGCGGGATGGTAGTTTTCGCCGATCTCCTGGGCGCCGTACATCTTCAGGACGATCTTGTCGGAGAACCAGTAGGAGTAGAAGTTCATGGCGAGTGCCATGCAAAAGGCAAAGACCATCCCGGTCTTGCCGCCGATGGCGCTACCCATCAGGACCATCAGCACGGTGAGCAGTGAAAGGAGAAGGGTTGTCTTGAGTTGATTCATGGTGTCTACCTCCAACGTTCTGGTAATCGCCGGGGTAAAAAAAAGACCTTTACCCGCGGCTTGGTTGCCTGGATAAAGGTCTAGTTGGCAGATTACTGCCCCGGTTCCGGGCCTTGCGGCCGTCTTGACGGAAACCGGGTCGGCCTTGTCGGTGGCCGATAACTACTCCCCTTTACGATATCGAAACAATAATAATCATCGGGTCGGTTGTCAAGGCAATTTTTCAACCCGTTTCCCGATACCGGTCGCTCTTGCCGACTGTGTGCCGTGGTATGATCGTCCCGACCTGCGTATACAGGCGCTCTACAGACGTCAGTTGCTTTCTTGCCCCTTGTTCAGCGGGCCTTCAGACTGGTACAGGTCGAAGAAAACGATGATCAGGGCCAGGATGATCGGTCCGATCATTACACCCAGAAGCCCGAATGCCAGGAGGCCGCCCAGGGCGCCCAGGGCTATCGCCAGGATGGGGAGCTGGGCCTTGCCGCTGATGAAGAGCGGCCTGATGAAATTGTCGATGGAACCGACCGCCAGAACCCCCCAGGCGATCAACAACACCCCCTTCAGGATGTCGCCGTGGAGCAGCAGGTAGCCGGCACCGGGCAGCCAGACCAGGGCCGTTCCGACCAGGGGGACCAGGGCACAGATCGCCATCAAAGCGCCAAAGAGAAAAGGCGACGGCAACCCGGCGACCCAGAAGCCGAGCCCCCCCAGCGCACCCTGCACCAGGCAGGTGAGGAAGATGCCGTACATCACGGCACTCACGACGCGCTTGACCGTGGCTATTATGATCTGTCGATTATTCTCGCTGATGGCAACAACCCGCCAGAATCCTTCCTGCATCCGCCGACCGTCCTTGTAGAGGAAAAACAGCGTGATCACCATCAGGACCATGTTGATGAAAAAGCCGAAAAAGTTTTTCAGGATGCCGGTGGAGTAGTTGAGCAGAGAGGAAACCCCCCGCTTTACGGCATCCAGCAGCATGGTATCCATCTCCTGGCTGACAGGCTGGATCATTGGCATGATCCGTTTCAGCCAGGGGCCAACCATCGGGTGGCTCAGCAGGTCCTGGAATTCGAGCAGGCGAGAGCCCTGGGCAGCGCTTTCGAGATAGGAATAGGCTGCTGCTGCCTCTTGCGTCAGGGAGATGCCCAGAATCATGATGGGGATGATCAGTGTCAGGACAACCGCCGTGGTCATCAGCGCTGCGGCGGTTATTTCCCGGCCTTTGCAGCGGTGCAGCAGCCTGACATGGAGCGGGATGGTAACGGTCCAGATGACCCCGGCCCAGCCCAGCGCATTCAGAAACGGCGAAAGAATGACATAGACGAGGTAGAGAAAGAGGCAGGTCGTGAAAAGAACGAATAATGTCACATAGAGTTTGCGGTCCATACCCATTCCCTTGTCGCGAGTGAAGGTTAACGGTGGAATCTCCCCGTGCAGCCTGAGACTCCCTCCCAACGTCGAAGCGTACATCTGCTCAATATCCTGAAACAACCTCGTTGTAAAGCGCTTGTTTTATTTGATCGGCGATCTGTCGATCTTGATGCGTTCTTGACACGTTCAGGGCCTATCTTGAAACCGAATTTATATTGGATGTCATATCTTGAAATCAGAGAAGGCATATTGGATCGGGAACGGAGGTCTCGCGTCATGAAAATCTACTATTTCGACCCGAACAGCGGCTTGTACCAGGGAGAGGAGTTCGAGGATGACGCGTTCATCCCCGACATTGACGAGGCAACTACCGTAGCTCCTCCATCATGGCAGAAAGGTGAGATCCCGGTGTTTGACCCGGCAGCACGGGAGTGGGGCATCAGGAGTGTCGCAGAGGTTTCCGGGCAGACGCGGTCCCCTGACGGGAACCATGGCCAAAACCTGCTCAACGCTCCTCGTAAGCGGTAGGAAATGCGCTACAATTGCACCATGTACCAGTGAGAGAGAGTGAGAAACCATGCCAGTCTATGCTGATCTCATCCAGTCCTTCGTCCTGCTGGCGCTGCTTGTTGTGCTTGTCCGGCCCATGGGCGGCTTCATGAAGAAGGTCTATCAGGGAGAGCCGACGCTTCTGACTCCCCTGATCGGCCCCTGCGAACGTCTCCTCTATCGCCTCTGCGGGGTCGATCCGGACGAGGAGATGACCTGGCAGCGGTATGCCCGGTCCATGGTCCTGTTCAACCTGGTACTCGGCGTAACACTCTTTGCCATGCTGCTGTTGCAGCACCTGTTGCCGCTCAATCCGCAGCGGATGCCCGGATTTCCGTGGCAACTGGCATTCAACACGGCTGTCAGCTTTGTCACCAACACCAACTGGCAGGCATACAGCGGCGAGCAGGCTGCCAGTTATTTTACCCAGATGGTCGGTCTCACTGTCCACAACTTTGTCTCTGCAGCCACCGGCATGGCGGTCGCCATTGCCCTGATCCGCGGCTTCGCGCGGCGCAAAACCACGGCCATCGGCAACTTCTGGGTGGACATGACCCGCGGCACTCTGTATATCCTGCTCCCTTTTTCACTCATAGCCGCATTGTTCCTGGTTTCACAGGGGGTGATCCAGAATTTCAGCGCCTACCGGAACGTGCCGCTGGTTCAGCCCGCAAGCATTGAAAAACCGAAGTCGGATGAAAATGGCAACCTGCTCAGGGATGCAGCCGGCAGGCCGGTCATGGAAACCGTGACAGTCAAGGATGCCCTGATTCCCATGGGGCCGGTGGCATCACAGGAGGCGATCAAGGAGCTGGGAACCAATGGCGGCGGCTTTTTCAACGCCAATTCGGCCCACCCCTTCGAGAATCCGACACCGCTCACCAATTTCGTTGAGATCCTCCTGATCCTGCTGATCCCGGCCGGACTCACGGTGACCTTCGGCCTGATGGTCGGTAACATCGCCCAGGGGCGGGCGCTCTTCGGGGTCATGCTCCTTCTGCTGGTATTCACGTTCGGAGTCCTGTTCTGGGCCGAAACTGCCGGCACTTCACTGGCTTCCACCTTGGGCGTGCAGGGTGGAAACATGGAAGGGAAGGAGATCCGTTTCGGGATCTCGGGCAGCGCCCTGTTCAGCGTTGCCACCACAGCCACATCCTGCGGCGCGGTGAACGCCATGCACGATTCCCTCACCCCGCTTGGCGGCATGATCCCCCTGGGCCTGATCCTTCTGGGGGAGATCGTCTTCGGCGGCGTTGGTTCCGGGCTCTATACAATGCTTGCCTTTGCCGTGATAGCGGTCTTTGTCTCCGGCCTGATGATCGGGCGCACCCCGGAGTACCTGGGGAAAAAGATCGAGGTGCGGGAGATGTGGATGTCGATGCTGACGATCCTGACGGCCGGGGTCACGGTGCTGGTCATGTCGGGCATTGCCATGATCACCCCCTCTGCTGTGGCTTCCATGGCTAATCCCGGAGCTCATGGCCTCTCGGAGGTGCTCTATGCCTTTGCCTCGATGGCAAACAACAACGGCAGCGCCTTTGCCGGCCTCAACGCCAGCACCGGTTTCTATACCATCCTCGGCTCCCTGTCCATGCTGCTGGGTCGTTATGTCCCGGCCATTGCCATCCTGGCCATGGCCGGGTCGCTGGCGGAAAAGAAGTACGTCCCGCCGAGCCTCGGGACCCTGCCGACCGACAAGGTCCCCTTTGCCCTCTGGCTGACCCTGGTTATCCTGATCGTCGGGGCGCTGACCTTTTTCCCGGCCCTGGCACTGGGGCCGATCGTCGAGCACCTGACCATGACAATGTAGGGGCGAATCTTGTATTCGCCCGCTTGTATCCGCCGGCTTGTATCCGTCTGCATTTGTGGGGCGATCACGAGGATCGCCCCTACGGGAGAACCGAAATGTCCAAACATCCACCCGAACCGATATCGATCTTCGACGCACGGATCATGGGCCCCGCGTTCGTCCAATCCCTGAAGAAGCTCGATCCCCGCTCGCTCTGGCATAACCCGGTCATGCTCTGCGTGGAGATCGCCAGCGTTATCACCGTGGCGACCTTTATCATGTCCCTTGCCGGCGCCAACCGCGAGCCGGCCTGGTTCACCGGCACCGTTTCCCTCTGGCTCTGGCTGACGGTGATCTTTTCCACCTTTGCCGAGGCGCTGGCCGAGGGGCGTGGCAAGGCGAGAGCCGCGTCGCTGCGGAGTTCACGTGCCGACGTGACCGCAAAGCTCCTTGCCAAGCCGGAATTCGGGAGCTCTTTTACGACGGTAGGCGCCGGCCAGCTCCGAAAGGGTGACCTGGTCCTGGTGGAGGCAAACGATGTGATAGCAGGCGACGGCGACGTAGTGGCTGGCGCGGCCCTGGTGAACGAGTCGGCGGTGACCGGCGAGTCTGCACCGGTGGTGCGCGAGTCGGGCGGCGACCGGAGCGCTGTGACCGGGGGGACCACGGTCATTGCCAATGCCATCATCGTCCGGATAACCGCCAATCCGGGCGAGACCTTTCTCGACCGGATGATCGGCCTGATCGAAGGGGCCAAACGGCGCAAAACCCCCAACGAGATCGCCCTGGAAGTGCTACTGATCGCCCTGACCCTGGTCTTCCTGCTGGTCTGCGCCAATATCAGCCCTCTTTCCATTTACAGCGTCAAGGCTGCCGGACAGGGGTCTCCCATATCGCTCACCGTGCTGGTGGCGCTCTTTGTCTGTCTCGCACCCACCACTATCGCCGCGCTCCTGCCCGCCATCGGCATCGCCGGCATGGACCGGCTCTTCCAGAAGAACGTCATCGCCCTGTCCGGCCGGGCCATCGAGGCGGCGGGTGATGTGAACGTGCTCCTCTTGGACAAAACCGGCACCATTACCTACGGCAACCGGGAGGCGGTCGCCTTTGTCCCGGTGGGAGGACATAACGAACGGGAGGTCGCCGAAGCTGCCCTGATGGCATCACTGACCGACGAAACCCCTGAGGGGCGCAGCATCGTGACGCTGGCCGTGCAGCAGTACGGTCTGCAGGCAGAGGAGCTTCCCGCCGACGCCGAACCGATCGTTTTCAGCGCCGATACCCGCCTATCGGGGCTCAATCTCGGCGGGCGGCAGTACCGCAAGGGTGCGTCCGATTCTCTGGTCGCCTTTGTGAAGCAGCAGGGAGCGCAGGCCATCCCCGACAAACTCGCCGAGATCGTGGACAAGATCGCCCGAGCCGGCGCCACGCCGCTGGTGGTCAGTTGCGACAGGGAGATCGTGGGAGTCGTCAACCTGAAGGACATCGTCAAGGCAGGCATCCAGGAGCGCTTCCTGCAACTGCGCAGCATGGGGATCAGGACCGTGATGATCACCGGGGACAATCCGCTCACCGCGGCGGCCATTGCAGCCGAGGCCCAGGTGGACGATTTCCTGGCCCAGGCAAAGCCGGAGGACAAACTGCGCCTGATCAGGGACAACCAGGAAGCGGGATTCATGGTGGCCATGACCGGTGACGGCACCAACGATGCCCCGGCCCTGGCCCAGGCAGATGTGGCGGTTGCCATGAATACCGGCACCCAGCCGGCTCGCGAGGCCGCCAACATCATCGACCTGGACTCGAACCCGACCAAGCTGCTGGATATCGTCGAGGTGGGGAAACAGATCCTCATGACGCGGGGTAACCTGACCACCTTCAGCATCTCCAACGACATTGCCAAATACTTCGCCATCATCCCGGCGGCCCTGCTCTCCATCTATCCGCAGCTGGGAGTGCTCAACGTGATGCGTCTTGCAAGCCCCTACAGCGCCATCCTGTCGGCGGTCATCTTCAATGCCGTCATTATCCCGATGCTGGTGCCGCTGGCGCTCAAGGGGACCAGGTTCCGCCCGCTGCCGGCCGAAAGGCTCCTGATCCACAACCTCCTCATCTACGGGGTAGGAGGGATCATTGCCCCGTTCGTCGGCATCAAGGCGATCGATATGGTGGCAGGGATGATGATCTGACGATTTTCGTAGGGGCGATCCTCGTGATCGCCCTATTCAAGGGGCGAATACGGGTACTGGGCGAATACGGTACTGGGCGAATACGAGATTCGCCCCTACGGGAGGAATACGATGAAAGATCTGAAACCCGCAATCCTGATGCTGATCGTATTCACCGTCATCTGCGGAGGAATCTACCCGGCTGTCGTCACTGGAATTGCCCAGGCGGTTTTCCCGCACCAGGCCCGGGGAAGCTTCATCGCCGGCGCGAATGGCCGCGAAATCGGTTCGGCACTCATCGGCCAACCCTTTTCCGATCCGAAGTATCTCTGGCCCCGGCCGTCGGCTACTCCTGACAGTGCCTACAATCCCGCAGGATCGGGCGGTTCCAATGCCGGACCCACCAACCCCGGCTACCTGCAGACCGTTGCCGACCGGGTCAAGTCCCTGCGGTCGGCGGGCATCTCAGGAACGATCCCCGCCGAGATGGTCCAGGCATCTGCCAGCGGCCTCGACCCCCACATTTCGCCCGCAGCGGCTCTGATGCAGGTTCCGCGCATTGCAAAGGCGCGCAACCTGAGCGAGGAGGTACTGCAACGCATTGTCGCTGCCCATACCGAAAACCGGCAGTTCGGCATTTTCGGTGAATCGCGGGTGAATGTGCTTGCAGTCAACGGTGTATTGGATAAGCTGACCCCATGACCGATCAAGGCGACGACATGCGTCCTTCTCCCGAAATCCTGCTGAAACGGGCCCAGGCCGAAGAAGCGGAGCAGGGGAGGGGGAAGCTCAAGATCTTCCTCGGCTATGCGGCTGGCGTGGGAAAGACCTATGCCATGCTGGAGGCTGCAGAGCAGCGCAAGCTCGAAGGCATGGATGTGGTGGTCGGCTATGTGGAGTCCCACGGCCGATTCGAGACCGACTCGCTTCTGGCGCTATCGGCGCTGGAGATCATCCCCAAGGCCCGGATCAGCTACCAGGGGGTCGTGCTGCCTGAGCTGGACATCGATGCGGTGCTGGCCCGCAAGCCGCAGATCGTGCTGGTTGACGAACTGGCCCACACCAACGCACCCGGCTGCCGCCACGAGAAGCGCTGGCAGGACGTGGAGGAGCTGCTGGCTGCCGGCATCGATGTCTACACCACCCTGAATGTCCAGCACTTTGAAAGCCTCAACGATGTGGTCGCTCAGATCACCGGCATCGTCATGCGGGAAACCGTGCCCGATCAGCTCCTGGACGAGGCTGCAGAGATCCGTCTGGTCGATATCTCTCCCGATGACCTTCTGCAGCGCCTGCGCGAAGGGAAGGTCTACATTCCCGAGCAGGCGGCCCGGGCCATGGAGACCTTTTTCCGCCCCGGCAACCTGCTCGCCCTGCGGGAGCTTTCCATGCGGCGGGCAGCCGCCCGCGTCGACGACCAGATGCGGGCCTACATGGAGAGGCAGTCCATCGCCGGGCCCTGGCCGACAGCGGAACGTCTCCTGGCCTGTGTCAGCGGCAGTCCGAACAGCGACACCCTGATCCGCGCCACCCGGCGCCTGGCCGACGAACTGAAGGCAGGCTGGATGACCCTGTACGTCGAGACACCCGACGGCGGCCGGCATGCACACGAAAACAGGGAGCGGGTCTGGCGGGACCTCCGGCAGGCAGAGAGCCTGGGTGCAGAGGTGGCAACGGTGACGGCACCTTCGGTGACCGATGCGGTGGTCGATTTTGCCCGGCGTCACAACATCACCAAGATCGTCATGGGCAAGCCCCATCGCTCACGCTGGCAAGAGATCATCAGTCCGCCGCTGGTGCATCGTATCATCCGCCAGAGCGGTTCCATCGACGTGATGGTGGTCAGTTTCGCCTCGCCTGTGTCTGCTTCGATAAAAATGGCTGTGAAACCGAAACAGCCATTCGATCTGACCGGTTATGCCGGCAGTTTCCTCCTGGTCGTCGCAGTGTCCCTGGTCTGCGAGATGCTCCGTTCCGTTCTGGCGCCCACCAACATGGTCATGTTCTACCTGCTGGCCGTGGTTCTGGCTGCGGTCCGTCTCGGCAGGCGTCCGGCCGTGGCCACCGCCTTTTTCGGGGTGCTGGCCTTCGATTTCTTTTTCGTCCCTCCACGTCTCACCTTTGCCGTGGCAGATACCCAGTATCTGTTGACGTTCGTGGGGCTGTTCGTCGTCGGTGTGGTCATCAGCTCGCTGGTGGCCCGTTCCCGCGAACGGGCCGAGGTGATTCGCACCAGGGAGGTGCAGACCGCCAGCCTCTACTACCTGAGCCGCGATCTGGCCGCTGCCGGTGACCTGGCTGCAATCTTCGAGGCGCTGGTCAGGAACCTGGAAAGCGCCCTGGATGCGCGGATGGCTCTCTTTCTCCCGGAAGGGGAGCGGTTGGAGATAGCTGCCGTCAGCACGGACCTCGCGGTTGACCTGAAGGAACAGGCAGTTGCGGACTGGGCGTTCCGCAATCGGCAACCGGCCGGGCGCGGCACGGAAACGCTTGTCTCGGCCGGGATGATCTATCTGCCGCTCTCGACCCAGGCTGCTGTCCTGGGAGTGCTCGGGGTGCGGATGGAGAACGAAACCGACTACCGTTCAACGGAAAACCGCCGTCTGCTGGACGCCTTTGCCATGCAGACGGCCATGGCCATCGAACGGGTGCAGCTGGCCAAGCAGGCTGAGCAGACCCAGATCCTCCAGGCCAGGGAAAACCTGGAGCGGGCACTGCTCAATTCCGTCTCCCACGACCTGCGGACACCGCTGGTTACCATCACCGGAGTGCTGGCGAGCCTGCGCAAGGAAGACTGCACACTTGGAGAAGCGGCCCGGAGCGACCTTCTGGATACTGCCTGGGGTGAGGCGGACCGCCTCAACCGGTTTGTCGGCAATCTGCTGGACATGACCCGGCTCGAATCGGGAAATGTCGTCCTGAAACATGAGCTGTGCGATATTCAGGACCTGGTCGGCTGCACCCTTGCCGCGCTGGACCAGAGTGTCAGCAGTCGGGCCATCGCGGTAAAACTCCCTCCCGATCTCCCGCTGGTAAGCATGGATATGGTGCTGATGACTCATGTGCTGGTGAACATCCTGGATAATGCCGTGAAATATGCGCCGCCCGCAAGCCCGATCGAGATCGCGGCACGCAGCGACCGGGAATGGCTGACCATAGAGGTGACGGATCTGGGACCGGGGGTGCCGGAGCATGACCTGAAGAGGATATTCGACAAGTTCTACCGGATTCCGGTCCCCGAAGGGGCAGGGGGGACCGGTCTCGGGCTCTCCATCTGCAAGGGGATCGTCGAGGCGCATGGGGGAAGGATTCGGGCGGAAAATCTCTCCGGCGGCGGCTTCAGGATCATTGTCCGGCTGCCGCTCGCCGCCTAGCCAGGTTGTTGAAAAACAGCCATCTCGCCGCCGTCCTCGAAAGCCGCCTTGTGCGGCGTGGCGCTGCCACGCCTCCGCGGGGCTTTCTGCGGGTGCGACGATCTGACCGTTTTTGAACAACCTGAGGTTTTCAACAACCTGCTGGCGAAAGGAGAAGACCATTGGCTCTCGAACCTACCCGGAGCGCTGCTCTTCCTCGCATTCTGATCGTGGACGACGAGGTGGCGATCCAGCGCTTTCTCCATGCCATCCTGGACAAAGGGGAATTTTCCCTGCATCGGGCCGAAACCGGCCATGCCGCGTTGGCCGCGGCAGCAGCGGTTCGGCCCGACCTGATCCTGCTCGATCTGGGCCTGCCCGATCTCGACGGGGTCGAGGTGATCCGGCGGATCCGGGAATGGTCTCCGGTCCCGATCATCGTCCTGTCGGTACGGGAGCGGGAGGACGACAAGGTGAATGCCCTGGATGCCGGCGCCGATGATTACCTGACCAAGCCGTTCGGCATCGGCGAACTGTTGGCCCGGATGCGCGCAGCCCTGCGCCGGGCCATCCGGACTCTGCCCGAGCCGGTCTTCCGGGTCGATGAGCTGGAGGTGGATCTGCCGCGGCGCCGTGTCCTTGTCCGGGGGGAGGAGGTCCAGCTTACGCCCACCGAGTACGAGCTGCTGAAGTTCATGGTGACCCATGCGGGAAAGGTCCTGACCCATCGGCAGATGCTCCGGCAGATCTGGGGGCCGGCCTATGTGGAGCAGCCACATCTGCTCAGGGTCAATGTCAGCAACCTGCGGCGAAAGATCGAGCCGGACGCCTCCCGGCCACGCTACATCCTGACCGAACTGGGGGTGGGGTACCGGTTGAAGGAAGGCTAGTGCCGCACCGCATGACGAGTTGGCGAGAGGGGCATGTTTTGTTTTACAAGGGTGGCTGATTTTGCTAGATTCCCATACTGCAAATGAGCCACCATACTGAACATACACCCATGATGCGCCAATACCTGGAGATCAAGTCCCAGTACCCTGACGCCATCCTCTTTTTCCGCCTCGGCGACTTCTACGAGATGTTCCTCGATGATGCCGTCAAGGCTGCCCGCATCCTCGACATTACCCTCACCTCCCGCAACAAGAGCGCCGACGGCACTGACGTGCCGCTCTGCGGCATCCCGTTCCATTCCGCCGGTCCCTACCTGGCCAAGCTGGTCGAGGCAGGTGAGAAGGTGGCCATCTGCGAGCAGGTCGAAGATCCCAAGGGGGCCAAGGGGATCGTCAGACGCGAGGTGGTCAAGGTCGTCACCCCCGGCCTGGTGGTGGACAGCGACTCCCTGCAGCCCAAGGAGAACAATTATCTGGCTGCGCTCGCCCCTGGCGCGGGCGGGACATGGGGGCTTGCCTGCCTGGATATCTCCACCGGCGAGTTCCGGGCCACCGAACTATCCGACACTGCTGCGGCGTCCGCAGAGCTTCTCTGCCTGAATCCCCGTGAAATCCTGCTTCCCGCATCCCTGAGCGCGGCGGAGAGCCGTGCCGGCCTTGTCGAGGTGCTGACCGACCGGCTGGTCTCGCCGCTGGATGAGTGGGTGTTCGAATACGATTATGCCCGGCGCCTCCACGAGTCGATACTCGGCGGTCCGGCCCCGACCGCAGTTGACGGCAGAAACCTGAAGGAGGGGCTCCTCGCCGCCGGCGCGATCCTGCATTACCTGCGCGAAACCCAGAAGGGGAGCGCATCCCACATCCGCCAGCTCCTCCCCTATGCCACCACCCAGCACCTGGTCCTGGACGAGCGGACCCGGCGCAACCTGGAGCTGACCGTTACCCTGCAGGATGGCAAGCGGAAGGGGTCCCTGCTCTGGCTCATGGACCGGACCGTCACGGCCATGGGGGGGAGAAAGCTCAAGCAGTGGATTAATTATCCGCTGGTATCTGTCGAGAAAATAAACGATCGACACGATGCCATCGAGGAATTCGTCGAGAGCCAGCAGTTTCGCCGGGAGGTCAGCGGGCAGCTGGATGGCGTTGCCGACCTGGAGCGGCTGAACGGCCGGATCAGCCTGGCATCCGCATCGGCCAAGGATCTGGCGGCCCTGCGTGTCTCGCTGGAGCGGCTGCCGGCCCTGCTCGCGCTTCTGGCTGACGTTGCCGCGCCGCTGCTCCGGGAGACGGTCCGCGCCATCGATCCGCTGGACGACCTGGTCTCGCTGATCCGCTCGGGCATCGTGGAGAACCCCCCGTTCGTGCTGCGGGAAGGGGGGATCATTGCCACCGGTTTCAACGCCGAACTGGATGAGCTCCGCCTGATCAGCCGGGAGGGAAAGGGGTTCATCGCCCAGCTGGAGGCCCGCGAGAAGGCGCGCACCGGCATCTCGTCGCTCAAGGTCCGCTACAACAAGGTCTTTGGCTATTACATAGAGATTACCAAGGCCAACCTCTCTGCCATCCCGGACGATTACCTGCGCAAGCAGACCCTGGTCAATGCCGAGCGCTTCATCACCCCGGAGCTGAAAGAGTACGAGGAAAAGGTCCTGGGGGCGGAGGACCGGATCGCCGAGCTGGAGTATACCCTGTTCCAGGCGATCCGCGAGCAGGTGGCGGCCCGGGCCGAGCGGATAGCCCGCACTGCCGATGCCGTTGCCACACTCGACGTGCTCACCGCCCTGGCCGAACTCGCCCACGACCGGAGCTACTGCCGGCCGGAGATGAACGACGGCGACCGGCTCGAGATCGTCGACGGTCGCCACCCCGTGGTGGAGGCGATGCACCTGGCGGAACGCTTCGTCCCCAACGATACCCTGCTGGACAATGGGGAAAATCAGCTCCTGATGATCACCGGCCCCAACATGGCCGGCAAGTCGACCTACATGCGCCAGGTCGCCCTCATCACCCTGATGGCGCAGGTCGGGAGTTTCGTCCCGGCGGAAAAGGCGGTCATCGGCCTTGCCGACCGGATCTTTACGCGGATCGGCGCCTCTGACAACCTGGCGAGCGGGCAGTCCACCTTTATGGTGGAAATGGCCGAGACCGCCAATATCCTGCACCACGCCACCCCCAAAAGCCTGGTGCTCCTGGACGAGATCGGCCGGGGGACATCGACCTTCGACGGGGTCTCCATTGCCTGGGCCGTGGCCGAGTACCTCCACGATGCCCGCCAGCACGCGGCCAGGACCCTGTTTGCCACGCACTACCACGAATTGACCGAACTGAGCGTCACCCGGCCCGGGATCAAAAACTTCAACATCGCGGTCCGGGAATGGAACGAGCAGATCATCTTTCTCCGCAAGATCGTATCCGGCGGGACCTCCCATTCCTATGGCATCCAGGTCGCCCGGCTCGCCGGGCTGCCGATGGACGTGGTGGAACGGGCGAAAGATATCCTGAAGAACCTGGAGCTGGGAGAATTTACCGAAGGTGGGGAGCCGCGGATCGCCAACCCGAAGGGGAAGAAACGGTCCGCGCCGGTGGCGCAGCTCTCCCTGTTCGGCAACGACGACGAACTGCGGCAACGGCTCAGAGAGCTGGAAGTGACCCGTCTCACCCCGCTGGAGGCTTTGAATATCCTCGACGAACTGCAAAGGATGGCGTGAAACCATGCAGCATTGTATCGTTCGATTGATCGGAGGTGTCTGCCTCGCGCTTATGCTCATGACCGCTCAGGTCAGGGCAGAGGATGAGCAGCCGCGGATCGCTAAAAAACAGGCTGTTGTGAAGAAAAAGGCCCAAAAAGGCAAGGCTGCGGCGGTCAAGGCGACAAAGGCGACCAAAGGTGCCCGGAAAAAAGGTGCTGCCGATTCGGCAAAGAAACCTGTTGTCAAGCCCCGGACGGTTGCGGAGAACCCGCCAGCCGATACCAGGCCGATGGCCGTGGTCAGGGAGTTCCGCTCCTGGTCCAATCCGGATTACACCAGGATTGCGGTAACCCTGGATCACGACGCACGCTTCGAGTATCACCAGTTGGGCCAGAACCGGGAGTCAGGCATTCCGGGTCGGCTCTATCTCGATATCGGCAATGCGCACCTCGGTCCGGGGGTGAAGGACATACCCATCGGCGACGGTCTGCTGAAGACCGCCCGGATAGGGCAGTTCCGTTCCGACACGGTGCGGGTGGTGCTGGACATGGAGAGTATCAAGGACTACAAGGTCTTTACCTTTTCCGATCCTTACCGGATCATGATCGACGTGCGCGGCGAGCGCCGCATGGAGATCTCCTCGCTCAGGGAGCGGATAGAGTCGGCACCGTCACTCCCTCCTTCCGCAAAGGAACCGGCCGTTGAAAAGCCTTTGCGGCCGACGGTTGCCAAGACTGCTCCGGCCGCCATCGGCAAGATCCGCCGGGTGGTGGTCGATCCGGGGCATGGGGGGCACGACCCCGGCGCCATCGGCGCGGGTGGCACCAGGGAAAAGGACGTGGTGCTCGCCATCGGTCTGAAGCTCGCCAAAAGGCTCAAGGAGGAGCTCGGCCTGGATGTGGTCATGACCCGCACCACCGATGTCTTCCTGGAACTCCAGGAGCGGACGGCCATTGCCAACCAGGTTGGCGCCGACCTCTTCATCTCCGTCCATGCCAATGCGGCTCCCAATCGAGCCAGCGCCGGGATCGAGACCTACTATCTCAGCCTGGCCAAGACCGAGAAGGCTGCCCAGCTTGCGGCCAAGGAAAACGGTACCTCCCTGGAAAAGGTGAGCCTGCTCCAGGCCGTGCTGTTCGATCTGATGGTCAATTACAAGATCAACGATTCCGCCCACCTGGCCGAGGTGGTCCAGAAAGAGCTCCATCACAAGGTGGATGCGCGGTATCCGGTCAAGTCGCTGGGGGTGAAGCAGGGGCCGTTCTACGTGCTGGTCGGTGCCACCATGCCGAGCATCCTGGTGGAGACCGCCTTTCTCAGCAATGAAAAAGAGGAACAGCGTCTGCGGGATGCCCAGTACCAGGAAATGACAGCCGACGGGATCATGGAAGGCGTCAGGGCGTACATCGCCAGTCAGCATCAGCAGTCAGCCTATGTGCGACAGGGTGACACAGGCCGCTGACCAAAGGGGAGCCGATGGAATTCAGCATCAACAAGTATTTCCCGGATGAAACGCACGAAACGGGCGATGCCGGCAAGGCCTCCTTCGAGGAGAAGCGGCCGCTCTATTTCACCGCCAGCAAGCGTTTTCTCGCCCATTACCGGCAGGTCATCATGGAGAAGCACCGTGCAGGCGCCTCCGGCGAAGAGGTGGTGCATCATATCACCAAGATGACCGACACCATGATCATCAAGCTGTTCCGCTCCATCCTGGAGGATCTGCCCCCGGTCAAGCGGAAGGACGAAACCCCTTCTCCGACATCGACCTGATGTTCCTCTACAAGGGGAAGGATTCGGCCCGGATCGAGGATATTGCCCAGAAACTCCTCTATTTCCTCTGGGACATGCGTCTCGATGTCGGCTACTCTGTGCGGACCATTCCCGATTGCATCGAGATGGCGGGGAGCGACCTGACGATCAGGACGGCACTGCTGGACAGCCGCTACCTGGCCGGGGGCCGGCTCCTGTTCAAGGAGCTGCAGAAGGTGATCTTCACCCAGATCCTGACCAAGGGGAGCGATGCCTTCATCCGCGAGAAGCTGGCGGAGATGCGCAAGCGGCGGGAAAAGTACGGCTCGTCGGTCTACATCCTGGAGCCGAACCTCAAGGAGGGGGAAGGGGGACTTCGGGATCTGCATACCGCCATCTGGGCGGCTAAGAGCAAATACAAGGTCGCCACCCTGCGCGAACTGATCATCAAGGGGGTGCTGGCCGAAGAGGAGTTGGACGAGTATTCCCGGGCGCTCTCCTATCTCTGGCGGATCAGGAACGAGCTCCATTACCTGGCCGGCAGGAAGAACGACCAGCTCACCTTCGATGCCCAGAACAGGGTAGCCGAGTTCCTCGGCTATCAGGACAACGGGCGGGTCCTTGCCGTCGAGGAGTTCATGCGGGACTACTACCTGCATGCCAACGACGTGGAGCATTTCTCCTCGCTCCTGGTCAACAAGTGCGTCACCCGCGAGGAAGGGGCCTTCAGGATCATCGGCTACTTCATCCGCCGCCCCATCGGCGAGGGGTTCTACGTCCTCAAGGGTGAACTGGTGGTGCCGGACGAATCGGTGATTGAAAAGGACCCGGCCCGGCTGATGAAGCTGTTCGAGTACGCCCAGAAGCAGGGGGTCAGCCTCAGTCTCAGGGCAAAGGCCCTGATCCGGCGCAGTCTCGACCTGGTGAACGACAAGTTCCGGCGCAGCCGCGAGGTGAATGCCTCGTTCTTCAACATCCTGCGTAGCGACAAGGGGGTGGCCGAGACCCTCCGGCTGATGCATCACCTGCAGTTCCTGAACCGGTTCATCCCCGAATTCGAGCGGACCTACTGCAAGGTCCAGCACGATCTCTATCACATCTACACCGTCGACATCCATTCCCTCTTTGCCGTGGAGGAGATCATCCGGCTCTGGAAGGGAGAGCACGCAGAAGACCTGCCGCTTCTGACCCAGGTCGCCCGTGACGTGGACAAGCGGGAACTCCTTTTGCTGTCGGTCCTGATGCACGATATCGGCAAGGGGGGAGGAGGGCGCCACGCCGAGCTGGGGGCGGAGATGATGCCGACAATTGCCCGCCGCATGGGTCTTTCCAAGGAGGACAGCGAGCGGCTGGAGTTCCTGATCCGGCACCATATCCTCCTGGCGCACATTGCCCAGCGCCGCGATCTCAACGACGAGAAGATGATCGTCCAGTTTGCCCGCCAGATGGGAACCAGCGAAAACCTGAAGATGCTCTACCTGTTGACCTATGCCGACATCAAGGCGGTCGGTCCCGATGTCTGGACCGAATGGAAGGGAAGGCTGACCCAGGAGCTCTACGAGAAGGCGTTCCAGGTCCTGGAGCGGGGCGATTTCCGCATGGAGGCGAGCAGCGAGCGGGTGAAGAAGGTGAAGCGCCAGGTCATCGAGATTCTGGGGGACGAATTCCCGCTCCCGGCGGTGAAGGAGGAGCTGAAGGCCATGGCCATCCGCCACCTCCTGGCCAATCCGCCCAAGGTGCTGGCGGAGCATGTGAAGATCCTCCTCTCCCTGGAGGGGAAGACCATCGTTACCCGTGTCGAGCACGACCACGAAGGGGGCTTTTCCAACTGCACCGTCTGCACCCTCGATGTGCCGGGTCTGTTCTCCATGATCACCGGGGTGATGGCGGCCAACGGCATGAACATCCTCGGCGCGCAGATCCACACCGGCACCAATGGCAAGGCCCTGGACGTGCTGCAGGTCAACGCCCCCCAGGGGTTCGTCATTACCGATGCCGCCAGGTGGGCGCGGCTGGATGAGGACCTGAGGCAGGTCCTGCAGGGGCAGGTGAATGTCCGCACCCTGGTGGAAAAGCGCCAGCGGGGCACCGTGCTCACCGACCGGCCCCGGCCCCGCTTCCCGACCAGGGTGGAGATCGACAACGAGGTCTCTGCCGATTATACGGTCATCGACATCTATACCCACGACAAGGTCGGCCTGCTCTACAGCATCACCAGCACCCTGACCGAGCTGGGGCTCTACATCGGCATCTCCAAGATATCCACCAAGGTGGACCAGGTCGCCGACGTCTTCTACGTCAAGGATATCTTCGGGCACAAGGTAACCAGCGACAGGAAGGTAGAGGAGATCAGGGAGCGTCTCTGCAAGGCCATTGACGAGTTATGAACGAATACCTGGACCTCTTCCTGAGCTATCTCGTGGTGGAGAAGGGGTTGTCCCGCAATACCCTGGAGGCATACAGCCGGGACGTGGCAGGCTACCTGGGGTATCTGGAGCGGCAGGGGGTGGCAACGGCGACAGATGGCCGGCCGCTGGATATCAGCGGCTACCTGGCGGAACTGAAGGGTGCCGGACTCGCCCCGCGCAGCCGGGCCAGGGTGCTGTCGGCCATCCGCATGTTTCACAAGTTCCTGGTCATCGAAGGGTATGCGACGGTCAACCCCGCGTCGCTCATCGAGGCGCCCAAGACCCTGCACCGGTTGCCGTCCGTGCTTTCGTCCCGCGAGGTGGAGCGGCTCCTGGCGGCTCCTGGCGGCGACGATCCGGGCGCCATCCGCGACAGAGCCATGCTGGATTTCCGAGCTGGTGTCGCTCAGGGTCCAGGACATCAACCTGAACGCCGGTTATCTCCTGACCATGGGGAAGGGCTCGAAGGAGCGGGTGGTGCCGATCGGCGATTCGGCCCGGGACCAGTTGAGCGACTATCTCGGCCGGGCCCGGCCCGAACTGGGGAAGTCGGGCGATTCGGCCCATCTCTTTCTCAGCAGGCTCGGTAACGGCATGAGCCGCCAGGCATTCTGGAACATCATCAAGAAACGCGCGCTGGAGGGGGGGATCGTGAAAAACATCTCCCCCCACACCCTGCGCCATTCCTTTGCGACGCACCTGCTGGAAAACGGGGCGGATCTGCGGAGTGTCCAGCTGATGCTCGGCCATGCCGACCTCTCCACGACCCAGATCTATACCCACATTACCCGTGAGAGGCTGAAACGGCTTCATGCGGAGCATCATCCCCGCGGCTGACAACGATCCGGCATTCCTGCCGCGAGAGACCGGCATGGAGCTTTTTTCTGTAACTGAGCGAACATTTTGCGGTATAGTTAGTTTCCAGCCGGAAACGGTTCTTTTTCGCCCTGGCGGTGTCAATCTGCGGGATTCCTTGTGCGGCGTAGCGCTGCTACGCCTCCGCGCAATCCCTTGATTTCCTTGCCAGGACGAAAAATCCCTCGTTTCCGATCTGGAAACCGGCAGTGTTTCATCCGGTGTTTCCGGATGGGCACTAGTTAACGGATCATATTCCGGATGAAAGGATCTCTTCTTCGTTATGAAATACTTGGTTCTCCTTGGCGATGGCATGTCCGATGAAAAACTTCCCCAGCTCGGCGGGAAAACCCCTCTGCAGGCGGCCCATACGCCAAACATGGACTTCATGGCGCGCCGTGGCCGGCTGGGACTGGCCAGAACCGTGCCCAAGGGTTTGCCGCCGGGGAGCGATGTCGCCAACCTGTCGGTGTTCGGGTATGACCCACGGACCTGCTATACCGGCCGTTCCCCCCTGGAGGCAGCCAGCATGGGCGTCTCCCTCGGTGCCGACGACGTGGCGTTCCGCCTCAACCTGGTTACCCTCAAGATCTCCGGCAGAAGGATCTTCATGCAGGACTATTCGGCAGGCCATATCACCACCGACGAAAGCCGGGTGCTGATCCAGGACCTGCAGAAGGAGTTCGGCACCGACGGTGTCGAATTCCACCCCGGCGTCGGCTACCGCCACCTGATGGTCTGGCGGGGGGGGAAGGATGCGCTCAAGGCGACCCCGCCCCACGATATCACCGGCAAGGACATATGCGAGTTTCTGCCGCAGGGGGATGGTGCGGACCGCCTCATTTACCTGATGAACGCATCGCAGATGCTCTTTTTGAACCACCCGCTGAACAAACAGCGCGAGGCGGACGGCAAGAATCCCGCAAGTTCCATCTGGCTCTGGGGACATGGCAAGTCGCCGCGCATCGAGACC
>JACRPV010000136.1:0-2318 GCA_016223015.1 Geobacter sp.
CTTGACAAGCTGACTCCAAGTGAGGCTTATTCAAGAGGACTCGAAAAACTGAGAACGGCCGCCTGATGCCGATAACCACAACAACTTCGGGGATTTGCTTATTTCACCCTTCAGGTTGTCTCACCAACCCCGGCCACCTCACAATTCATTGGGAGCAGAAATTCCCTAAAGGCAAGGAAATCGAAGTGATTCACGAGTACAGACCAAATACAGGTAACGTTCCAAATTATTTGAGCAGCACCAAGCAAAAAGAATTTTCCAATCCTATACCAAAAGCAATAGACCTTTCAGATCAACAAAAAGCCCCAAAAGAAGCATGTCTCGACGATGTAGCAGTTCGGACAGTTAAACGCAAGATCGGCGCTTTACTTAAAAAAATGCCAGATTCAACTGTCGGCGTACATCTTCAGGATGTCGAATACATTCTTGGCACTGGCAGAAATTGGAAAGGTCCGATAGGTAATTTCACCCTTAAAGTAATAAAGGATTCGCCTGACCAAGTAGTTTCTCTTTGCTTTCCCGGCAAGCCAAGGCAGGTAAATTCGAAGACAGTTGAATTTTCACAGACAAATTACACACCGCAGGACAAGTTAACGGTTTATTTTATTTCTGTTGCCATCAATTAACAGCGCCGCAACTCACTAACCCAAAAAATAAAGGGGCCGCACGTTGCCATGAGACACAGACGAAGCCGGGTCCCCGGAATCCCCGTGTCCCGGAATCCCCCCGTAATCATCCGTATCTCCACCCCGTTGAATGAAAGGAATTGACTTGAACCGCGCGATGGCGTACGATTTAGCGTACGAATGGAGGTAAAAATATGACTACCCTATCAGCTACGGAAGCTAGAAAATCCCTTTATAATCTTGTCGATGAGGTTGCCTTATCTCATGACCCGATTCAGATCGTTGGCAAACGGCATTCGGCAGTCCTCATTTCAGAAGAGGATTGGCGTGCGATACAGGAAACATTGCATCTGGTATCAATCCCCGGAATGCGTGATTCGATCCAAAAAGGCCTGAAAACACCAATAACCGAGTGTAGCGAAGAGCTTACCTGGTGAGTTGGCAAATCGTTTACACCAAACAGGCGCAAAAAGATGCACAAACGATTGCACGCGCAGGGCTAAAACCGCAAGCCGAACGACTGCTGGAAATCCTGAAAGAAAATCCCTTCAGAAATCCTCCACCATACGAGAAACTTTTAGGCGACCTGTCAGGCGCATATTCCAGACGAATTACTATCCAACATAGGCTGATTTATCAAGTACTGGAGGAGAACAGTACCGTTAAAGTCATTCGTATGTGGACTCATTACGAGTAACGTAATTGTCCCAACTCCCGCGTGGGCTCGGTCCCCCTCATCCGGGCCGGCCATGCCATGCCAAACGGTACCACCCCCGCCTCGCCTGCCGATATTTCCCCTTGCCCTGACCGGGGCATCCGATTACACTCCTTCTGCCGCATTCCGGAAGGGAGGAGCCGTGACCAGGGCTGAACGAAGCTGGATACTCTACGACGTGGCGAATTCCGCCTTTGTGCTGGTCGTGGTGACGACGATCATGCCGATCTTCTTCAAGGAGATTGCCGCCCGCGGCACCCCGCCGGAGGTCTCCACGGCCTGGTGGGGCTACGCCAACTCCCTGGCGTCGTTCGCCATCGTGGCAATGGCCCCGATCACCGGGACCTTCGCCGACTACGAGGGGTGGAAGAAGCGGCTCTTCGCCCTGTTTCTGGCCCTCGGGGTAGCTGCCACGTCGCTCCTCTACTTCTGCACCGAGGGGGCCTGGGTCTACTGCCTGAGCGTCTTCGTCCTCGCCCGGATCGGCTGGGCCGGGACCAACGTCTTCTACGATGCCTTCATCACCGACGTTACCGAGCCGGTCCGCCTGCACAGGATCTCGGCGGCAGGATACGCCTGGGGCTACATCGGGAGCGTGATCCCGTTTCTCGCGGTGATCGGCCTGGTCTTCGCCCTGAAATCGCCAGGAGCGACAACCGGGATCCCTGCCGTTGCAGCCAGGATCGGATTCCTCATCGTGGCCGTCTGGTGGCTCTTCCTCTCCATTCCCCTGCTGCGCAATGTCCGCCAGGTTCATTTCTGCCCCCCGACACCCCACCCGTTCGTCGATACGTTCCGGCGGCTCGCTGTTACCCTGCGGGACCTGCGCGGGAACCGGAACGCCTTTCTCTTCCTGCTGGCCTATTTCTTCTTCATCGACGGCGTGGATACCGTGATCATCATGGCAGTCGCCTACGGGGTGGACATCGGGCTGACCTCCTCGTCCCTGATCCTGGCCATCCTGACCATCCAGATCG
>JACRPV010000136.1:2325-10169 GCA_016223015.1 Geobacter sp.
AGATCGTGGCGTTCCCCTGCGCGCTTGCCTGGGGGAGGCTTTCCGGACGGTTCCCCGTCAAGCCGCTTTTGCAGGCGGGCATCGTCATCTACTGCCTGATCACGCTGATCGCCTTCTTCCTCCCCAGCCTGGGCTCGCTGCAGGCAAAGACGACGGTCTTCTGGATCATCTCCGTGCTGGTCGCCGCTGCCATGGGGGGGATCCAGGCCTTAAGCCGCAGCTTCTTCGGCAGGCTGATCCCGCCCGAACAATCCGCCGAGTTCTTCGGCCTCTATAACATCTCCGGCAAATTCGCCACTATCACCGGCCCGTTTCTGATGGGGATCACCGGGCAACTGACGGGCCATTCCCGCTACGGGGTCCTCAGCATCCTGCTCTTGTTCGTGATCGGCGGCCTGATCCTGGCAAAGGTCGAGGAATGCGGCTGACGCCTCTTGCTTGCAGCTCCCCATCATCCGGCTATACTCAAATATATTCGAATTCCATTGATTATCGGGAGGGGCCATGAACCACGCGGAGATGAAGGAGACCATCGGCAACAGGCGACAGCCGGCACACCGCTTCATCAAGTGGTGGGGAGAGGATGCTGCAATCATCGATTACGAGCTGATCGACGGCTTTCTGGCCAGGGGGGACAAGATCGGAGATGTGATCGGCTTCGAGCTTTTGACCATGGAAGAGATGTGGCAGGTCTTCATCAGCCTGAACCCGGACCGGCTGAGCAGGGAGCGGGAGGGGGACGGCGAGGTGATCCGCTGGACCTGGAAGAACCGGCAGGGGGGGGAGCAGGTCTCAACCTTCCCGTTCACCCCCGAAGGGCTGATGGAACTGATGGAAAGCGATTTTATCGACTGACGGGTCCCAGATCCCGCACCACCCGGAAACCGAGATAGACATACCGCTCCGTCGGCTTGCCCCGTCCACGGGCCGATGAGCGGA
This sequence comes from Geobacter sp., assembly GCA_016223015.1. Lineage (GTDB taxonomy): Bacteria > Desulfobacterota > Desulfuromonadia > Geobacterales > DSM-12255 > Geoanaerobacter. The sequence continues at coordinate 3,265 of JACRPV010000136.1, forward strand.
TATAGCGCGGCTTGCTGCCGAATGAGCCGCCGCGCTGGACCCGGCGCGGATCGTCGCCGGTCTCCCAGGCCCGGCCGTCGACCGGCGCCCCTTCGTAGGTCTCGTGCCAGCGGTCCTGGCACCATTCCCAGACATTGCCGGCGGTATCGTACAGCCCAAAGGGGCTGGGGGCAAACGAACCGACCGGCGCCGTCTTCTTGCCGTCCCACTCGCTGCCGCACCCCTTGCAGTTGGCCCGCTTTTCCCCCGCATTGAATCCCCACCAGTACCGGTCCTCGCTGCCGGCCTTGGCGGCATATTCCCACTCCGCCTCGCTGGGGAGCCGGTAGCGGTGGCCGGTCTGCTCTGAGAGCCAGCGGGTGTAGGCAACGGCATCATCCCAGGTAACGTTCATGACCGGCCTCCGGTCGCGGCCCCAGTTGGAAAAGGGGATGTAGCGGCGGCCATCCTTCGGTTTTTCCCGCCCCGTTGCCGCGGAGAAACGGTCATACTCGGCAAAGGTCACCTCAAAGCGGCCGATAGCAAAGGCGCTGGGGATAGTCACCTGGTGCACCGGTTTCTCGTCGCTGTCCCCGCCCCCGTGCACGGCGCCCATCCGGAAGCTGCCCGCCGCGACCACCACCAGTTCGGGACCTTCGCTGCCATCCCTGAGACGGTCGCGCAATCCGGCACCGGCCTTCAGGGCCGACACCTGCGGCACCGGCTTTCCGACCGACGCCCCTTTGCGGGCCTGCACCCCAAAGGCAGGGACGGCTGCCAAGAGGGATGCCATCAGGAAAAGCCACGGGAACAGACGCATAGCCTACCTCCAGACATTGTGAATCCGTGACGACTGCCGTGCCGCTACGCTCCGCGTGCCGCTCGAACCGCCGCTGTACGGCTCATTCCGCTACCGGCCCGCAACTCACCCTTACGGGCTCGAACAGGCAGGCCGGTTGACGCTCCATTTCGCCTACAGCGGCTGGCTCTCGGGCACAGTCGCTTCGTCGACCCGGCATCTGTCACGGATTGAGGGACATATGAAAAAGGGGAGGCCCGTTAAAAGCCTCCCCGTTGTGCTATCTCTCCACCATGCCGTTGGCTCAGGGGCCTCACAGCGAGTTCCCTTAAAAGTGGGCTCCTTTGTACCGCTTCAGGCAAATCCCGCGAGGGGCAGCACACCGCGGCCTAAAAGGCTCCCGTTGTTTGAGCATTCCGCCTGGGCTTTTCAGCCTCACGCACATGGTAGAGAGAACCTTAGACTGTGCTCATTCTACCTGCGGCAAGTCAGGAAATCAAGAGGCTTTTTCGGAAAAACCCAGGAAGGCGTTGAGCCGTTTAACCTCTTCCATGAGCCGCTCGAAACCGGCAAAGGTGAGCGACTGGGGGCCGTCAGAGAGGGCCTTTTCCGGCTCGGGATGGACCTCGACCAGGACGCCGTGCGCGCCGGCAACCAGCGCGGCCTTTGCCATGGGGGAGACCAGGGACCGCTTGCCGGTGGCATGGGACGGATCCACCATGATCGGCAGGTGCGACAGCTCCTTGGCCAGCGGCACCACCGACAGGTCGAGGGTATTGCGGGTCGCGGTCTCGAAGGTCCTGATCCCCCGCTCGCAGAGGATGACGTTGTGGTTCCCCTCGTCGAGGATATACTCGGCCGCGGCCAGGAATTCCTCCAGAGTGGCGCTCATCCCCCGCTTGAGCAGCACCGGCTTTCTGATCCGCCCCAGTTCGCGCAGAAGGTCGAAGTTCTGCATGTTGCGGGCACCTACCTGGAGCAAGTCGGCATGTTCGGCCACCAGCCCCACCGTGTCCGGGCTCATCACCTCGGTGACGATGGGAAGCCCGGTCATTTTGCCTGCCTTGGCAAGGAGGAGCAGCCCCTCCTCGCGCAGCCCCTGGAAGGTGTGGGGACCGGTTCTCGGCTTGAAGGCACCGCCGCGCAGGAGAAGGGCACCGGCCTTCTTCACCGCCTTGGCGGTCTTCACGATCTGCTCTTCGCTCTCCACCGCGCAGGGACCGGCTACCACCACCGGGCAGCGCCCCTCGCCGATCTCCACGTCGCCGACCCGCACCACCGTGTTGCGCGGGTGAAAGTCGCGGGAGACCAGCTTGTACGGCTTGGAGACGTGGATCACCTCCTGCACCCCCGGCAGGTCGCGGATGGTGGAGTCGTCCACATACCCCTTGTTGCCGAGAACACCGATGGCGGTCCGTTCGCTGCCGGGGATGGGTGCCGCGGTGAGCCCCAAAACCGCCACCGCCTTGACAACTGCCTCGATCTGCTTGTCCCCCGCTTTGTGGTGCATGACAATGAGCACAGGCCCCTCCCGGAACGTCTGATGGAATCGTTGCCCAAAAGATAACAGGGTCATAGCCGGGGGTCAAACGCTTTGCTCTGTTTTTCCTTTTCTTTTCCCGCCTGCATGGTACAATTTCAAGCCGTTATTATGATCGGATCAGTATGCCATGAACGTTAAAGACCTGAAACAGCTCCTGACAGAACTCCGTGACGGCGACGTCGCGATCGACGCGGCCATCGAAAGGCTCCGCCACCTTCCCTTCGAGGACCTCGGCTTTGCCAATGTGGACCACCACCGGGAACTCCGGCAGGATTGCCCGGAGGTGATCTTCGGCGAAGGAAAGAGCATCGGCCAGATCGAACGGATCATGACCGCCCTGTTGGCCAAAGGGAACAACATCCTGGTGACCCGCATCGACGACGAAAAGGCCCGGGCGTTGCGCGAGCACTTTCCCACTGCCAGCCATCACCAGGACGCCCGCTGCCTGACCGTCGAAGCCAACCCCGTGGAGATCCGCGGCAAAGGGACCATCCTGGTGATCTCGGCCGGGACCTCCGACATCCCGGTGGCGGCAGAGGCGGTGCTGACGGCCCGGATGATGGGGAACAAGGTCGAACACCTCTACGACGTGGGGGTAGCGGGGATTCACCGCCTTCTGGCCCGCCGGGAGCTTCTCTCCGCGGCAACGGTCCTGATCGTCGTGGCAGGGATGGAGGGGGCGCTCCCCTCGGTGGTTGGCGGCCTGGTAGATCGGCCGGTCATTGCGGTCCCCACGTCGGTCGGCTATGGCGCCTCCTTCGGGGGAATTGCGGCACTTCTCGGCATGCTCAATTCCTGTGCCGCCGGGGTAACGGTAGTGAACATCGATAACGGATTCGGGGCAGGCTACGCAGCCAGTCTCATGAATCGTTGACGGATGCGTAGGCAGTTCATCTGCAGCGCCGCGCCCCTTGCGCAGCGCTCAACGTACCACTCAAGTAAACCTGGCGCCCGACTCCCCGCGCAACCTCCATCTTGAGCTTCTCTCGCATCCACGGGACCGGTTTCAACATGAACATTCTCTATCTCGACTGCTCTGCAGGCATTGCGGGAGACATGACCGTCGCCGCCCTGATCGACCTGGGGGCTCCCCTGCAAATGGTGAGCGACGGCCTTAACACCCTTTCCCTGCCGCCTGCGAGCTTCGCCATCGGCACCGAGCGGACCAGCCGCGGCGGGATCGCCGCCACCCGCTTCGATGTCAGCTTCCACGAGCATCATCACCACCGCCACTATCCCGACATTGTCGCCCTGATCGACGCCAGCAACCTTGCCGCCCCGGTAAAGGAGCGGAGCCAGCGGATCTTCCGGCGGCTCGCCGAAGCAGAGGCGCTGGTCCACGGCGTCCCGCTTGAACAGGTCCACTTCCACGAGGTCGGCGCCATCGACTCTATCGTCGACATCGTCGGCACCGCCATCTGCCTGGACGCCCTGGACGTTGCCGAGCTGTACGCGTCGGCCCTCCCCTACGGCAGGGGCTGGGTCGAGACCGCCCACGGACGCCTGCCGGTGCCGGCGCCGGCGACGGCCGAGCTGATGCGGGGGCTGCAGGTAGCCGACGACCCTCTTCCGGGCGAATGGGTCACCCCGACCGGCGCCGCCATTGTCGCCTCCCTTGCCACGGCAACCGGGAAGGCCCCTGCCATGCGTATCACCGCCGTCGGGCATGGCGCCGGCAGCCGGGACTGCCCCGAGCGCCCCAACCTGCTCCGGGCCGTCCTGGGAGAGGCCGCAACTGCCGACGACGAGATCATGGTGGTGGAAACCCACCTGGACGACATGAACCCGGAGCTCCTGGGATTCGTCATGGAGCGGCTCTTTGCCGAGGGCGCCCTGGACGTGGCATTCTCGCCGCTGCAGATGAAAAAGAACCGGCCGGGGACAAAGCTGACCGTCATCACCCCGCGCAAAGGGCTGGACCGGCTCGGCCGCTTGATCCTAACCGAGACCACGGCCATCGGCCTGCGCTACCACCCGGTGGAACGGATGACCCTGGCACGGGCCAGCGAAGAGCGCGCCATCTCCCTGGGGATGGTCCGGGTCAAGGTCATCACCGGCCTCGACGGAAGCCATCGCATCGCTCCGGAATACGAGGAGTGCCGCCGCCTGGCGGCAGAAGCCGGCCTCCCGCTGCACGAGGTCTACCGCATTGTCGAGCGGGAGACGGCAGGTAGTCCGAAATCGTGAAGATCGCCCTCCTCTCCATAGGAGATGAACTCCTCTGCGGCGAGACCGTGGACACCAATGCGGCGCAGATCGCCGCCAGGCTCTACGATTGCGGCCTGGAGGTCAATCGCCAGATGACCGTCGGCGACCAGCCGACTGCGATTGCCGACGCCCTGGCCGCACTGGCGAACGACCACGCCACCATCATCGCCACCGGCGGTCTCGGTCCGACCAGCGACGACGTGACCGCCGAGGCAGCGGCCACAGCCACGGGAGACAGCCTGGTGCGCAACGAGGCAGCCCACGCGCATCTCGTCGCCTTTCTCCGCTCCCGCGGCAGGGAACCCTTTCCCCAGAACGAAAAGCAGGCATTCCTCCCCTCCCGGGCAACCGTCATCCCCAACCCCACCGGCACGGCCTGCGGCTTCCGGACCCTCCTCGGCAGCTGCCATCTCTATGTTCTCCCCGGCGTGCCGTCCGAGATGCGCCCCATGGTGGAGAAAAGCGTGATCCCGGCCGTGCGGGAACGGGCCGGCCAGCCCATGCTCCTGCGCACCAGGGTCCTGACGGTGTTCGGCATCTCCGAGGCCCAGGTCGGGCAGCTTCTGAGCGATCTCGCCCTGGACGGGATCAGGATCGCCTACTGCGTCCAGTTCCCGCTGATACAGGTCAGGCTGCGCCTTACTGCCAGCCCGGAATCCGGGGCAGCCGCGCTGGATACGGCAGCGGAAATGGTACGCAGCCGGCTGGGAGACGCCATCGTTGCCGAAGACCACGACACCATGGAAACCGTCGTGGCGCGGCTCCTGGACGAGCGCGGGCTGAACGTCGACGTTGCGGAATCGTGCAGCGGCGGGCTCCTGGCAAAGCATCTCACCGACATCTCCGGCAGTTCCTCCTACATGCTGGCCGGCGTGGTTGCCTATGCCAATGACGCCAAGAGCCGCCTGCTCGGGGTTCCCGCCGAGCTGATCGAACGGCACGGCGCTGTCAGCGAAGAAGTCGCCTCGGCCATGGCCGAGGGGGTCCGCCGCACCGTTGCCAGCGACCTGGCGCTCGCGGTCACCGGCATTGCCGGCCCCACGGGGGGGACCGACGACAAGCCGGTGGGAACGGTATTCCTCTCCCTATGCGACCATAACGGCTGCCGGGTAAGGGAACTCCATCTCTCCGGGAGCCGGGAACAGGTCCGGGTCGCCACGACTTACCACGCCCTCGACTGGCTCCGCCGCCACCTGTTGGCCAGCGATGCGGGCGACCGGGGGAGGAGCCGGCCATGACCCCTGCCCAGATGGACAGACTCGTTCAGGGCATGACCTGGGGGATGGGGCTCTTGCTGGGGCTTCTGACAGCCGCACTCCTCGGCGTGACGGCGCTGCCAGGACTGCTTCTCTGGCCCGGTCTGGCGCTCGTCGGAGTATTTTTCTTCGTGCAGCAGCGGCTGGCCCGGAAGAGCCGTCTCCTGCTCGAAAAGGAAGAGACCGCGGCACTCAAGCGGCTGGTCGAGATGAAGCGCGAGGTCGACAAGACGGCGCGGCGTTACAAAAGCCTGCTGGAAGGGGCGGGGAATGCCATCTTCGTCTTCAATGCCGAAACGGGCGGCCTCCAGGAGGTAAACCGCAAGGGTACCGAGCTGTTCGGCTACACCAAGGAAGAGATGCTCTCCCTGACCGGCAAGGACCTCACCCCTGCCCCAGACCGGCGGCGCTTCAGCGACCTTGTCCGCAGGGTCAAGCGGCGCGGCCGCGGCCGGGCGGAATCGCTCTCCTTCCGCCGCAAGGACGGCGAGGATTTTCTGGGCGAGGTGGAGGCGAGGCTCATCGACCTGGACGACGAAAAGCTGGTCCACGTCACCCTGCGCGACATCACCTTCAAGCAGAGGGCGGAACGGGAGATCAAGCAGCGCAACCGGGAACTCTCCATCCTGAACGCCATCATCGGCCGCGCCAACGAGAGCCTGCAGCTGGAAACGGTGCTGGCAGCCATCCTCACCGAAACCATGGAGGTCTTCACTGCCGAGGCAGGGGTCATCCACCTCCAGCAGCACGACGGCACCGGCATGACCCTGGCCACCCAGAGCAATCTCCGGGAGACCCTCACCTGCCGGCTGGAACGGCTCGCCTGCTCATCGGACGAACGCTACTGCTGCCACTCGCTCGCGGTGCCGCACCCCCGCACCTGCCCGGTTGTCGTGCATGCCACCGAGGACGGCTGGCGCACCCTGGCCGGGGTGCCGCTCTTTGCCAAGCAGAAGGTGATCGGCGTTCTCCACATCCTCCACACCACCGATCGCACCTATACCCCGGAAGAGATCCGCTTCTTCGCCACCATCGGCCACCAGATCGGCATCGCGATCGAAAACGCCCGGCTGTACGAGCAGGTGGCCCGGCTGGCCGTGCTCGAGGAGCGCGGCCGCAT
>JACRPV010000078.1 GCA_016223015.1 Geobacter sp.
CCAGGTACCGGGGAGAGATATCCTGCCGGTTGGCGATATCCTGGATCTGAACCGGCCGGTTGGCTGCGTAAAAGGCAATGTCGCAGACCGCACGCAACCCGTAACGACTCTTCGTGGACAACCGCATAATACCCCCTCCTTGGGAATTACCAGTATTTCTTGGGTGGATCGACATGCTCGATGAGCTTGATCTCACCGTCGATCACCTGAAAGACATCACCAAAATCATTGGTCCAGCGATCACCCTCATCCAGCGGCGTAGGCACTTCGCGGCGGCCCAGAAAGACCTCTTCTTCGCCGATATAGGTGAACCACTCCAAGTTGCCGGTCATCCATACCTTGTTCTTAAGTTCCACTACAAACCTCCGCGGGAATCAAAATTGCCTGCGGATAATACCCGAATGGGCGTCTCCGGTCAAGCAGCACCTGATTTTGCTTGTTGGGCCGATCCATTTCTGCTATGAAAAGGACGTGTCAACTTCGCCACTCTAGAGGAGCTTTCCGATGAAATTCACCAAGATGCACGGTGCGGGCAACGATTATGTCTATGTGAACTGCTTTCAGGAGCAGGTCGCCGATCCCCCCGAAGTCGCCATCAAGGTCTCCAACCGCAACTTCGGCATCGGTTCCGACGGCCTGATCCTGATCATGCCTTCGGACAAGGCCGACGTGCGGATGCGCATGTTCAACTCCGACGGCTCAGAGTCGGAGATGTGCGGCAACGGCATCCGGTGCGTGGCCAAATACGCGTTCGATCACGGCATCGTCACCAAGAAGGAGATCACGGCCGAGACCGGGGCAGGCATCCTTACCCTGCAGCTCTTTACCGGCGCGGACAACAGGGTGGACAGGGTCAGGGTCAACATGGGAGCGCCGCGCCTCACCCGGGCCGAGATTCCGATGCTGGGCGAAGGCGGGGAGCAGGTGGTCGGGCAGCCGCTCAACATCCTCCACACCACCTTCAGTATCACCTGCGCCTCCATGGGCAACCCCCACTGCGTCATCTTCGTCGACGACGTGGAGCATTTCCAGGTGGAAAAATACGGCCCGCTCATCGAAAATCACGAGATGTTCCCACGCCGCACCAATGTGGAGTTCGTCCAGGTCCTCTCCCGCACGGAAGTCCGCCAGCGGACCTGGGAACGGGGCGCAGGCGAGACGCTCGCCTGCGGAACCGGCGCCAGCGCGGTCTGCGTGGCCGCTTTCCTCAACGGCCTCACCGAACGGCGGATACTGAACCACCTGTCGGGTGGCGATCTCGAACTGGAATGGAGCGAAGCCGGCCCCGTCTTCATGACCGGCCCGGCCACCGAGGTGTTCTCCGGCGAGATCGATCTCACTCACCTATAGGGTGTTCAACAACTCAGGTTGTTCAAAAGTGGTCAGATCGTCGCACCCGCAGAAAGCCCCGCGCAAGGCGTAGTACCCACAGGGCATAAACAGCGCTACGCCGCACAAGGCGGCTTTCGAGGACGGCGGCGAGATGGCCGCTTTTCAACAACCTGTCAAGTGACGGACTATGCCTGACTGCCCGATGTGCACAAAATGGGATGACGAGCCGGAGCTGCGCATAGCGGCATTCGAGCACTGCTTCGTCCTTCTCAACCGGGACCAGTTTTTCCCCGGCTACACCTTCGTCTTTACCAGATCCCACGTCACCGAGCTGTTCCACCTCTCCCCGCAGGTCCGCTCAGCAATCATGGAAGAGGTAAACTGCGTTGCCGCGGCACTCTTCAACGCCTTCTCCCCGGCCAAGATCAACTACGAACTGCTGGGAAACATGGTGCCGCACATGCACTGGCATCTGGTGCCCCGCTTCACCGACGACCCTCTCTGGCCCCGCCCCATCTGGAGCGAACCCCATGAGCCGGTCATCCTCTCGGCAGAGCAGTACCGGGAGCGGATCGGCATCATCCGCACCCTGCTGGAGACGCAAAAAAACGGCGCCTGAAAAGGTGCCGTTTTTTTGTTGCCCGCCATCTGTTCCGAAGCCATGACGTTACTTCCTGAACCTCCGGTACAGACCGAGTCCGGTCAGGCCGAATCCCAGGAGCAGCATGGTGCCCGGCTCGGGAACAGGGGCGGGCTGATCGGCATCCACGCAGAGGTTGGCCTGCTGGATCCTGAAATCGTTGAGCGGTGCCGAGCAGGATGAGAAATCCAGCGCCAGGACGGTGGTGACGAATTTGCCGTCATCCAGGAAGCTGGCAAGCCCGAGATCCAGAAGGTCGATGGACAGATCGGCATACTTGTAGATGCCGAAGATTTCGGTCAGGCAGTTGCCGAGCGTATAGGACCTCTGTGCCAGCAGCGTAGTGCCGTCATAGATGCCGCTCCGGATCGTCACCTGTTCGTATGCCGCATCGCTGGAGGAAAAGGTCAGATTGAGCCGTGCGGCATTGATGCTGGAACCGGCAATGAACCCGGAACCGTCGGTGGTCGGGTTACGGGTTGCCACGACCTGGTTGTGGTTGTTGAACAGCGTGGCCGTATCTCCGGGCGCGGCCAGGTTGAAGGCGAACTGCGCTTTCCATCCTTCCCAAACATCGAAATAGTTGCTATCCTGCTTTGCGCCGAGGAAGGTTTCGCTGTAGGTCAGTGCCTGGGCCGCAGATGCCAGGCTCGACAGGGCAACCGCAAACGCAATGATCACGGCAAACTTTTTCACGGTATCCTCCTGATGACAATTAAAGTAATTTCTTTTCATATATTCAAATAGTGGGCCAGGCCTTTAACCTGTTGATATCCGTATTGCCATATCCATATATTGGCCATGGCAACGCCAAAGATGTAAAACTTTCCGACAGCAGATAGTGCTTTTCTTTACAGATTGCACGGTTACTTCCCATCAGCAAAGGACATCCCATGGATTATCTCGGTGCCCACATGTCCATCAGCGGCGGCCTTCATCTCGCAGCAGAGCGGGGGATAAAGGCCGGTTGCGGCGTCATCCAGATCTTTACCCAGAATGCCAGCCAGTGGCGGGGGAAGATGCCCACTGATGCCGACGCCGCCCTGTTTCGCGACGCATTCGCCCAATCCGGGCTGCATGAGGTCATAAGCCACGACATCTACCTGATCAACCTGGCAGCCGCACCGGGCGAGATCCGCGACAAGAGCCTTGCAGCCTTCAGGGACGAGATGGTGCGCTGCGCCCGGCTGGGGATCGTCAAGATCGTCATGCATCCGGGCTCGCACCTGGGAGACGGCGAAGAGACCGGCATCAGGAGGATCTGCGAGGCCTTCGACCAGCTCATCTCCGGGACACCCGAGTTTACCGGCCGCATCCTGCTGGAAACCACCGCCGGCCAGGGGACCAACCTGGGCTACTCCTTCGAACACCTCCGGGCGATCATCGACGGCTCTGCCTTTCCCGGCCGTTTCGGGGTCTGCTTCGACACCTGCCACACCTTTGCCGCCGGCTACGACCTCACCCATCTGTTCGTCGGCGCCGAGGGTACGCTCGGCGTGGTGACCGGGCTCGAGCTGAGGAGTCGGACGAGGCCGGAGCGCGAATACCATTTCCTGATGGAGTGCCAGGACGCAGAATCAGCGTCCGCTTTCTCATGAACGACCCCCGCTTTGCCGCCATCCCCAAGGTCCTGGAGACCGCCAAAGGGGACAACGACGAGATGGATGCCGTAAACCTGAAGGTGCTGCGGGACCTGCAGACATAAAGACCGGGAGCATACAAGACATGAGCATCTTCGACCGACTGAAACAGTCCGGCATGGCCGACCTGATCCGCGACCAGCAGATGAAAGAACTGCTGACCAGGGGAGAGTTCCGCATCACCGAGGAGTACGTCCACCGCGAATTCCTGAGCTCTGCCGGTGACGACGACATCCGCGATCTCTCCCTCCGCTTTTGCGACGGCCACGGCGAACTGTCCGGGTCCGTGAAGAAGCGCCTGCTCCCCGCCATCTCCTTTGCCACCCGCTTCGGCATCCAGGGGGTCGAGTTCGGCAGAATGGGGAAGCGGATCTACCTGCAGCTGCAGGAGGTGCGCCCCCTGGACCTGAACTGGGTGAACGAGCGGATCATCGGCAGGGTGCCGTTTCTCGACTATCACGGCAGCCTGATCGCCTGCGACCTGGCGCGCATCCCCCGCATTGCCGAACTGCTGGAATACCGGGTCAAGGGGATAAAGGTCGCCGATTTCCTCACCATCAAGGAGCTTGCCCTGCGTGAAGGGGAGTTGGTGGGAAGGCTGGGCTTCTGCCTGTGAACGACTACCTGGTCCGCATCATCACCGAAAACGGCTCGGTCCGGGCCCTGGCCTGCGTCACCACGGCCCTGGTAAACGAGGCCTGCCGCCGCCATGGCACCTGGCCCACGGCAACAGTGGCCCTGGGGCGGGCGCTCACCGGCGGCACCCTGATGGGAGCCCTGCTCAAGACCGGCCAGCGGGTGGCGCTCTCCTTCGAGGGGAACGGCCCGCTGAAGAAGATCCTGGTGGAGGCCGACGCCAATGGCGCCGTGCGCGGCTCCGTCAGGGTCCCCGCCGTCCACATGGAGGACTCGGAAGGCCGCCTGGACGTGGCCGGAGCACTGGGCAAGGCCGGGCTTCTCACCATCACCAAGGACCTGGGGCTCAAGGAGCCATACAAGGGGATCGTGCCCCTGGTAACCAGCGAGATCGGCGAGGACCTGGCATGGTACCTGACCGAATCGGAGCAGATCCCGTCGGCAGTGGGACTGGGGGTCTTTGTCGAACCGGACAACAGCGTCTCCGCTGCCGGCGGCTTCATGATCCAGGCCCTCCCCCCCTCCGACGATGCGGTGGTGGAGCGCCTGATGCAGCGGCTCGCCGAACTCCCCCCCCTCACGGCCCTGCTCCGTCAGGGGGACACCCCCGAAGACCTCCTGGCAAAACTTTTTGCCGACATCCCCTACACCGTCCTGGAAAAACGGGCACTGGCATTCGTCTGCTCCTGCAGCCGCGAGCGGATCGAACGGGTGCTGCTCTCCCTGGGGAAACAAGACCTGGCTGAGCTGTTGGAAAAGCAGGGAGAGACCGAGGTGACCTGCGAATTCTGCCTGGAACGCTACCATTTCGACCGTCCCGGCCTGAAGCGGCTTCTCGACAGTATCTGAATTTAGCCCTTGCCAAAAAGGACTAATTTGGTATTATTTCGACACCCAAGAAAACCCGCAAGGAGCTTACCCATGAAAGATACCATTGAAATCAAGCCGAACGTCCACTGGATCGGTTCCGTGGATCCTGAACTGCGCATCTTCGACGACCTCTTCCCCACCGAGCGGGGGACCTCCTACAACTCCTACCTGATCCGGGGAAAGGACAAGATCGCGGTCATCGACACGGTCAAGGAAAAGCGGTCGGAGGAGTTTCTCGCCAAGGTGAAGTCGCTGGTGGGGAAGGAAAAGGTCGACTACATCATCGTCAACCATGCCGAGCCCGACCATTCGGGTTCGTTGGCCGCCATGCTGGAACAGTACCCTGCGGCCACGGTCGTTTCCACCCAGGCGGCAAAGACCTTCCTGGGCAACCTGGTGCACCGGGAGTTCCCGTCCCAGGTGGTGAAGGATGGCGACACCATCGACCTGGGGGGCGCCAGGCTCCGCTTCATCATGGCCCCCTATCTCCACTGGCCCGACACCATGTTCACCCTGCTGGAGGAGGAGGGCATCCTCTTCACCTGCGATGCCTTCGGCACCCATTACAGCGGCGATTCGCTCTTCAACGACGAACTGCACGACTTTACCCCGGACATGCACTTCTACTTCGACTGCATCGTCAGGCCGTTCAAGGACAAGGTGATCTCCGCCATCAACAAGATCAGGAACGAGCGGATCGTCATTATCTGCCCGAGCCACGGCCCGGTCATCAGGTCCGATCCCGGCCGCTACGTCGCATTCTACGAAGAGTGGGCCAAACCGGTGGCAGGCCCGAAAAAGGTGGCGATCCTCTACCTTTCCCCCCACGGCAACACGGAAAAGATGGCCCGGGCAGTGGCCAGGGGCGCGGCGCTTCCGGGGATCGAGGTAGGGATCTACCACATCAACCACCTCTCGGTCAGCGAGATCCGCGACCACCTGGAAGAGGCGGATGCCCTGATATTCGGGACCCCGACCATCAACCGCGACATCCCGAAGCCAATGTGGGACGTGCTCGCCTATCTCTCGACGGTGAAGCTCAAGACCAACATCGGCGCGGCCTTCGGCAGCTACGGCTGGAGCGGCGAGGCCTGCAAGATGGTGGAGGACCGCCTCAAGGGGCTCAACTTCAAGCTGCCGGTCCCCTTTGTCCGGGCGCCGTTCAACCCGCGCGCCGAGGTACTGAAGCAGTGCGAGGAGCTGGGCAAGGCCATTGCCGACGAACTGGTGGTCAATGCCTGATCCTGCAATCTGATCCCGTTGCGACTGAAACGCGGAAGGAGCCAGCTTCTTCCGCGTTTCTCTTTTCACCCTTTCCTGTTCCCCGGATTTGGGGCATTATGTCCCGGTCATGTCCGAAGCCTCTCCCCTCATCGTCGACGTCGTTGTCCCGCTCCCGCTGGAGGCGACCTACAGCTACCGGGTCCCCGACGAGATAACGGGCATCCGGCTGGGAATGCGCGTCCTGGTCCCCTTCGGCCGCCGCACCCTCACCGCCTACGTCATCGGCTTCACAGCCCATCCCCCCGCTGAGCTGAAAGAGATCATCGCCCTCCTGGACAGCTACCCCCTCTTCACCGCCGGGGAACTGGAATTCTTCCGCTGGGCCGCGGACTACTACCTCCACCCCCTGGGGGAGGTGATCAGGGCGGCCCTGCCCGCCGGCATCAACCTGACCGGGAAGAGACAACAGTCGATCAGCATCGATGGGACCACGGTCACGGAAGAGGTCCTGGTGGGGGGGCGCAGCATCAGCAAGGAGCGCTTCTACCGGCCCGACGACCGACAGGGAGATACGGCACGGCTGCGCGGCAAAAAGCTCGCGGTCATGGAATTCCTCCGCTCGGCCGGGGAAGCCTCGGCAACACTCTTGCGGCGGGAGACCGGCATCGATGCGGCGGGCCTGCGACAGCTCGTGCAAGCAGGCTTCATAACCTGCGAGGAGCGCGAGGTCTACCGCGACCCGTTCCGCGAAGAGGTCCGGACCAGGGACGAGCCGCTGGCGCTGACCGATGCGCAGGGAGAGGCGGTAAGGCTCCTCACCGCGGCCCTGGAACGCCGTCTGTTCGCCCCGTTCCTCCTGCACGGCGTCACCGGCAGCGGCAAGACCGAGGTCTATCTCCAATCCATCGCCCATTGCCTGGCCCAGGGGAGACGGGCGCTGGTCCTGGTCCCGGAGATCGGGCTCACCCCCCAGCTGGTACGGCGCTTCCGCTGCCGTTTCGGCGACGGCATTGCCGTGCTCCACAGCGGGCTCTCCGCCGGCGAGCGGTTCGACGAATGGCGCCGCATCCGGCGGGGCGAGGTAGAGATCGTCATCGGCGCCCGCTCGGCCATCTTCGCCCCGCTGGAGCGGATCGGCATGATCATCGTAGACGAGGAGCACGAGGGGTCATACAAGCAGGGCGAGGGATTCCGCTACAACGCCCGCGACCTGGCGCTGATCCGCGGCAGGAAGGATGGGGCCTGCGTCGTCCTCGGGAGCGCCACACCGCAGATCGCCACCTATCATGCAGCAAAGAGCGGCAAACTCGGCTACCTGCCGCTCCCCGGCCGGGTCCGCAACCTGCCGCTCCCCGAAACCGTCCTGGTCGACTGCCGCGGCAAAAGGAAAGACCCGCTCACCCCGCTGCTCAAGGAGGCCATGGCCGCCAACCTGGCCAAGGGGGGCCAGACACTCCTCTTTCTCAACCGGCGCGGCTACGCCACCTACCTGGTCTGCGAGGCGTGCGGCCACGTCTTTCGCTGCCCAAACTGCGCCGTCACCCTGACCCACCATCGCCGCAAGAGCCGGCACTACTGCCACTACTGCGACTACTCCATCCCGGCCCCCAGCGTCTGCCCCGGCTGCGGCGGAGGGGAGATCGTCCATCTCGGCCTCGGCACGGAACGGCTCGAAGAGGAGATCCGCCAGCTCTTCCCCACAGCACGGGTCATCAGGATGGACCGGGACACCACCTCGGGCAAGGGGGGGCATGCCCGGATCATCCGCCAGGTCGAGGCGGGCAGCATCGACATCCTGATCGGCACCCAGATGGTGGCCAAGGGGCACGACTTCCCCGGCGTCACCCTGGTCGGGGTGGTCTCTGCCGACGCGGCCCTCAACCTCCCCGATTTCCGCAGCGCCGAGCGGACCTTCCAGCTGATCACCCAGGTCATCGGCCGGGCCGGCCGCGGCGACCAGCCGGGACGGGTGCTGGTCCAGACCCTGGCCCCGGAGCACTACGCCCTCACCCATGCCCTGGCCCACGACTATCCGGGGTTCTACGATGCCGAGCTCGCCTTTCGCTCTGAGCTCGACTACCCCCCCTTTGCCTTCCTCGCTGCCATCGAGCTCTCCGCAACGGCCGCCCGGACCGTGGAGGAGACGGCGCACAGGATCGCCGACGAGCTCTCCCGCCTGAAACGGGCCAAGGCCGTGCGGGTGACGATTCTCGGCCCTGCGCCGGCGCCGTTGACGATGCTGCGCGGACGCCATCGCTGGCAGATCCTTCTGAAATCGAGGCAGCGAAGCGACCTGCACCGCCTGCTCCGTTCCTTCAGGGAGGCATGCGTTGTCCCGGCCACGGTACGGCTTTCCATAGATATCGATCCGGTGGATATGCTCTGACTAGTTCCCGTCCGGAAAGGGTTCTTTTCCGCCCTGGCGGCGTCAATCCGCGGGATTCCTTGTGCGGCGTAGCGCTGCTACGCCTCCGCGCAATCCCTTGATTTCCTTGCCAGGACGAAAAATCCCTCCTTTCCGATCCGGGAACCGGTCGGTAGTTTCTCATCCGGAGTTTCCGGATGGAAACTAACTACCAGTTTTACGGGGCTATACCGGTGGAAGTTACAGCGAAACAGCCTGGGATAGGAGCCCGGATCGGCCGGGCTCCGTATGCTGGTCAGTCACTGGGAATCAGGGGAGGGTATCGAGACAGGTCCCGGTGGAACCGGGACCGCAGGTGCGGCCGTCGCTCCAGATGGCGCCCCCCAGGGCTGCGCCGTCAAAGCGGGCGGCATTCACGTTGGCAAGCCGCAGGCTCGCCATGGTGAGATTGGCATTTCGCAGGTTGGCCCGCTCCAGGTTGGCCTCCTGCAGATCGGCCTGCTGCAGGTTGGCGCCGGAGAGGTTCGCCCCCTTCATGTTGACCCCGGTCAGGTTCAGACCGGCCAGGTTTGCCCCGCTCAGGTTCTTGCCAGAGAAATCGCGGTTCCCTTTCAGGATGGCCTGTATGGCCTTTGCCGACAGGCGGGGGCCCGACGATGCCCCGGCAACCCGCCCCGTCCCTTTTGTCGCAGCCGTGCGTTTTTTCTTCGAGACCTTGCCGGTCTTTTTCACTGCTGCCCTGGCCGGTTTCTCGTTGTCAGCAACGGTAACTGCCGGATGATGCCGCCTTTTCCGATGGACGGCCTTTTTTTTCGGCCCGGCTTCAACCTTTTTCGCCGCACCAGCCTGCCCCTCACCCTTCGGGGAACAACTCTTCTCCAGGGCCGCCTTCTCGGCACCGAGCCGCTCGGCCTGCTGCTGCAACAGCCGTTCACGCTCGCTCCCCTCGCGGACCCTCTTTTCCAGTTCGGCCTTTTCCCCTTCGGCCCGCTCCAGAGCCCGGCGCAGGGTCTGTTCCACGGCCTGGCGCTCCTGGTCGGCAGGCGGGGACGGCGCAGCTTCTCCGGACTTAATGCCGGCCGGTGCCGGGGCAGGGGTCTCGGCAGCGGCAAGGGGGGCGGCACAGGCGACCGCCAGACAGAACAAAACGGAGGGGATTACTCTTGACTGCCGTTGCATCATGATACGCTTCCTGGTCATCGTGATACCGCTGGGCGGTGTATTGCCACGAAGTATAGCATCCCTTTGCGTTTCATCCAGACCCCGGCCGCTTCCCCCCTTAACATTTTCCGAAAACGAGGTATCATTAAAACCTGGGCGTCAGGCCCTGTCATGCCGCATCAACCGGGAGGGATCATGTCACTGGAAGGGAAACGCGCACCGGACTTCACGCTTGCCGGGAGCGACGGTGCCGAACATTCGTTGCAGGAGTACGCGGGAAAGACCGTGGTCATCTATTTTTATCCCAGGGACAACACACCGGGCTGCACCAAGGAGGCATGCGGCTTCCGCGACCTGCACAACGAACTGGCCGGAAAAGGGATCGTGCTCCTCGGCGTGAGCCGCGACAGCCTTGCCTCGCACGACAAGTTCATCCGCACCTTCGGCCTCCCCTTCACCCTGCTCTCCGACCCCGACACCGCCATGATGACAGCGTACGGCGCCTTTGGCGAAAAGGTGCAGTACGGCAAGAAGAGCATGGGGACCATCCGCTCCACCGTGGTGATCGGCCCTGATGGCATGGTGAAGAAACAGTGGCCCAGGGTGGCCAAGGCGGAAAGCCATCCGGCCCAGGTGCTGGCATGGCTGCAGGAACAGGGGAGCTGAGAGGCCCCGCATCATACTTCACAGGCAGGAGACGCAGGAAACATGAGACTGGAATGGGACAACAACCTGGCAATCGGTGTCAACGAAATCGACGAACAGCACAAGGAACTCTTCAGGCGCTTCGACAAACTGCTCGAAGCCTGCAACAACGGCCTGGGCAAGGAAGAGATCGGCCATCTCCTCTCCTTCCTCGATGAATACGTACAGACCCATTTTCGTGACGAAGAGCGGCTGCAGGTAGCCCACGCCTTCCCCGACTACCCGACCCACCGCGTGGCACACCGGGGCTTCATCGAAAGGCTCCAGCAGCTCAAGCAGGACCTGAAGGAGGAGGGGACATCCCTCTCGGTCATCCTCACCACCAACACCATGCTCATGGACTGGCTGGTGAACCATATAGCCGTCATGGACAAAAAAATCGGCGCGCACATCGTTGCCCGCGGGAAACGCCATGCCTGAGCGAGACACCTACCTGGTGACCTGCCCGTCGTGCGGGACCGCCAACAGGGTACCGGCGGCAAGCGAAGGGAAGAGCGGAAGGTGCGGCAGCTGCCGCCAGCCGCTCCCGGCGCTCCATACCAGCCCGCTGGCCCTGGGCGACCGTACCTTTGCCGACTTTGCCGCCGCATACCGCGGCCCGATACTGGCGGAGTTCTGGGCCCCCTGGTGACCGCACTGCCAGACCTTCGCACCGGTGGTGCGGGACGTTGCGAGAATCTTTGCCGGCAGGGCAGCGGTGGTGCAGGTGAACATCGACGAAAGCCCCGAGACAGCGAGCCGTTACGGCATCCGGGGGGTACCGGCGCTGGTGCTGATCCGCAACGGGAGCGTGGTGGAGAGCACCAGCGGCGCACTCTCCCTCCAGGCGCTGATCGCCTGGCTGAACCGGGCACTGGCCCGCTGAGGATCGAGGTCCGCCATGACGACATTCCCCGAGCTGCTTCCCCTCGGCATCTACACGGCCATTGCCGTCGGCCTGATCGGCATCCTGCTTCTGGCCGCCTGGTGGCTCGGCGCCAAGCGGCAGAGCCGGGACAAGGGGCTCCCCTACGAATCGGGGGTCGTCCCCACCGGATCGGCCCGGCTCGCCTACCCGGTCCCTTTCTACCTGGTGGCGATATTCTTCATCGTCTTCGACGTCGAAGCGGCCTTCATCTTCACCTGGGCCGTGGCCTGGGACCGGCTCGGCATCGCCGGGCTGATCCATATCACCTTCTTTATCGTCGTGCTCCTTTTGGGGCTGGTCTGGCTGTGGGTAAAGGGGGGGCTGGAATGGGGACCTTCTCGCGGGAGAAACGCGCCTTTTCCGCCAGCTCGGCGTTGAGCTTCGCAATGCCTTGTGCGGCGTAGCGCAGCTACGCCTCCGCGCCATTGCTCGCTCGCCTTGATCTGACGAAAAAATCGCGTTTCTCAAAACTCAGGAGTACTGCTCATGGCGGAGAATGAACTTCCGCAGAACATAATCCTTGCCACCCTTGATGACATGATCAACTGGGGGCGGGCCAACTCGCTCTGGCCGATGTTCTTCGGGCTCTCCTGCTGTTTCGTCGAGATGATGACCTCCTTCACCTCCCGCTACGACATCTCCCGCTTCGGCGCCGAGGTCCTGCGCGGCACCCCGCGGGAGGCGGACCTGATGGTGATCGCCGGCACGGTCTTCAAGAAGATGGCGCCGCAGATCCTGCGCCTCTACGAGCAGATGGCCGAACCGCGCTGGGTGATCTCCATGGGGAGCTGCGCCAATTCCGGCGGCATGTACGACGTCTACAGCGTGGTCCAGGGGGTGAACCAGATCATCCCGGTGGATGTCTATGTCCCCGGCTGCCCCCCCCGGCCCGAGGCGTTCCTCCAGGGGCTGATGCTGCTGCAGGAGAAGATCAGGACCGGCGAGCGGCCGGCCCGGCCGGTGCTCCACCTGGCCGGCGGCACCCAGGGGACCGTGACGCCGGTCCTTGCCGACGGCGTCTCCAAGACCCGCGATCCGCGGGGACCGGGCCTGGAAGGGACCGCCATCCGCGGCACCTCGGTGCAACACCCCAAATTATGGCTCCCCCGCTCCGACGAGATGTGGCGGCCGCCGGCCCAGCGCCACGACTACCCCGATTTCGGCCTGGCCAGCGAGTTGGAGCTGGCCTTCGACCACCGGGTGAAGCGGGACGCCGCTGCCACGGACATGCTCACCTACCGGGCACCGGCGGAACTGGTGCCGGAGGTGCTCCGCTATCTGAAAAACCGCAACGACGCGCCATTCAAGCGGCTGGAGGACATCGCCTGCGTCGACGACTCCTGCCGGCGCGAGCGCGACCGCTACCGGGACTTCACCGTCAACTATCATCTCCTCAACTTCCACATCCCCG
Organism: Geobacter sp.; assembly: GCA_016223015.1. Taxonomy (GTDB): domain Bacteria; phylum Desulfobacterota; class Desulfuromonadia; order Geobacterales; family DSM-12255; genus Geoanaerobacter. The sequence goes on from JACRPV010000078.1 coordinate 12,892, forward strand.
GCCATCTCCGGATCAAGACCGAACTGGCAGGGAGCGATCCCGAGGTCCCGAGCGTGACCGGCGTCTTCCCGGCTGCCAACTGGTACGAGCGGGAGGCCTTCGACATGTTCGGCATCCGCTTCCGAGGCCACCCGAACCTGCGCCGCATCCTGATGCCGCACGACTGGGAGGGCTATCCGCTCAGGAAGACGCACCCCTTCCGCGCCACCGAGATGGCCCCCTATACCGAGGATGACGCCCGCCGCCACCAGGCCCTGCCGGCTGGCGACTTCTTCGAAAAAATCGACGAGGATACTCTGATCCTCAACCTCGGCCCCCAGCATCCGGGAACCCACGGCATCATCCGCTGCATCCTCAAGCTGGACGGCGAAGAGATCGTGGACATGGACTCGGACATCGGCTACCACCACCGCGGCGCCGAGAAGATCGGCGAGCGCCAGCACTGGAACCAGTTCATCCCCTACACCGACCGGATCGACTACCTTGCCGGGGTGCAGAACAACCTGGCCTACGTGAACAGCGTGGAGCGGCTCTGCTCCATCTCGGTGCCGGACCGGGCCATCACCATCCGGGTGATGCTGGCCGAGCTCTTCCGGATCGCCAGCCACCTGGTCTGGCTCGGCACCTTTGCCGCCGACGTGGGGGCCATGACCCCGGTCTTCTACACCTTCACCGACCGGGAAAAGATCTTCGACATCGTGGAGATGATCACCGGCGGCCGGATGCACCCGGCCTGGTTCCGGATCGGCGGCGTGGCCGAGGATCTCCCGGAGGGCTGGGACGGCCCGGTGCGGGAGTTCCTCGACTGGATGCCGGCACGGCTCAAGGAGTACGAGGATCTGCTCAAGGGGAACCCGATCTTCAAGGCGAGGCTGCAGGGGGTGGGGGCGATCACCCTGGACGAGGCCATGGAATGGGGGCTTTCCGGGCCGAACCTGCGTGCCTGCGGCCTGGAATGGGACCTGCGGAAGAAGATGCCGTACAACGGCTACCAGCACTTCCATTTCGAGGTGCCGACCGAAACGGCGGGCGACTGCTGGGCCCGCTACCGGGTCCGGATGGAGGAGATCCGCCAGTCGCTCCATATCGTGCGCCAGTGCTGGAAGGAGATGCCTGCCGGCCGCTGGATCGCCGACGATTACC
>JACRPV010000137.1 GCA_016223015.1 Geobacter sp.
GTCAGCCCACATGTTCATCGTCAATCCGCTCACCGGCGGCGGCCTGATGTCGCTTTTCTCCACCCATCCCCCGCTTGATGAGCGGGTGCGCCGGCTGGAGGCGATGGCCCACGGCCGGCGGGAGTGACTGTCTCGAATCTGCGGCGCTTGGAGCGGGAGAGATACTTTTTCTCGCAAAATCCGCGTATTTTGCTATACTGGCTCCCTTTCGCCTGCGGTTGTCCCGAGCCGATGTTGGCAGCGGTTGAGGGAACCGCGCTGTAGCGAGATGAGATGCAATTAATCGTGTGTCAGGATTGACTTTTTGCCCGCCAACCCCCGCCAATCTGCCTTTTCCATCCTTGCCCGCATCGACAAAGAGCATTCGTTTGCCGATATCCTCTTGGACCGGGAGCTTTCCCATGGGGAACTCCAGGGTGCCGACCGCGGCCTCCTGACCGAGCTGGTGTATGGGGTGCTGCGCCGGCGCGGCACGCTGGACCATATCATCAACCAGTTTTCCCTGCAGCGGGTCGACCGGTTGGAGCGGGCCGTGTTGACGCTGCTCCGCCTCGGTCTCTACCAGCTCTTCTTCCTCGACCGCATACCCGCATCCGCGGCGGTGAACGAGACCGTCAAGATCGCCCATGGCGCGGCTCCACGGGCTGCCGGGTTTATCAATGCCGTGCTGCGGCAGGCTGATCGGGCCGACTGGATCGATCAACTGGGAGCGACAGAGGCAGAGGAGCTCTGCCGCGTCATGAGCGAGGCACCCCCCCTGACTATCCGGGTCAACACGCTGCGCATCTCCCGCGAAGCGCTGCTGGAGCGTCTTGCCGCAGAAGGTGCCACGGCTGTGCCGGCGCGCTATTCGCCCGTTGGTGCCCAGCTCAGCTCACCGGCCCCGTTTACCACCTTGCCGAGTTTCCAGGAGGGGTTCTTTTCGGTCCAGGACGAGGCATCGCAACTGATTGCCCTGCTGCTGGCGCCTGCAGCAGGCGATCGTTTGCTCGACCTCTGCGCCGCTCCTGGAGGAAAGGCTGCCTGCCTCGCCGAACAGATGGGCAACCGGGGGAGCATCCTTGCCTGCGACCTCCATCCGCGCCGCCTGGAGCAGGTGCGGCTCGGCGCGCAGAGGCTCGGGATCGACATTATCTCCACCAGGGCCATGGATGCGGCAGATGCCGGTCAGTCGCTTTCCGGCGAGCTGTTCACGCGGGTGCTGGTGGATGCCCCCTGCTCTGGACTGGGGGTCCTTCGGCGCAACCCCGAGGGGAAATGGTGGAAGACGCCGCAGGATGTGGCCGAGCTGACAGCGTTGCAGACACGAATCCTTGCGAGTGCCGCAGAGTGCGTTGCCGAAGGCGGGCTGCTGGTCTACGCCACCTGTTCCACCACTGTTGCCGTGAATGAAGCGGTTGTGGATGATTTTCTTTCGCATCACAGCGATTTTGTGCTAGAAAATGTGACTGAACTGTTTCCCTGGTCTGCGGACCTCTGCACCGGGCGGGGATTTTTCCGTTCCTGGCCCCACCGGCACGGGATGGACGGCTTCTGCGCCGCACGATTGCGGAAGTCGCATCACTAGTTTTCGTATGTGCCCCCTGCGGGAATTCTCCCCTTCGCCTCTTTCCCGCTCCAGATAATCACAAAGGAAATAACATGAAAAAGATTGCCCCTTCGATTCTGTCGGCCGACTTCGCCAAGCTCGGCGAAGAGGTGAGGGCCGTTGCCGCGGCAGGTGCGGACTATATCCACGTGGATGTGATGGACGGCCACTTCGTCCCCAATATCACCATCGGCCCTCCGGTGGTTGCGGCACTTCGCACGGTCACCGATCTCCCCCTCGACGTGCATCTCATGATCACCGACCCTGACCGGTACATCCCCGATTTTGCCGCTGCCGGCGCCGATATCATCGTGGTCCACGCCGAAGCCTGCTGGCACCTGCACCGCACCGTGCAGCTCATCCGTTCCCTGGGGAAAAAGGCCGGCGTATCACTCAATCCCGCCACGCCGCTGCAGGTGCTGGATTACGTTCTCGACGAGCTCGACCTGGTGCTGCTGATGACCGTCAATCCCGGCTTTGGCGGGCAATCGTTCATCGAGGCGTGCATCCCCAAGATCCATGCACTCCGGGGCATGCTCGACCGCCGCGGTCTGGAAACCGAGCTGGAGGTGGATGGCGGTGTCAAGGTGGAGAACATCGCCAGGATCTCCCACGCCGGTGCGGACGTGTTTGTGGCCGGCAGCGCCGTTTTCGGCAGCAGCGATTACGTGGCCACCATTGCCGACCTGAAACGGCTGGCCAGGGAACCGGTACTGTAAAGGAGATGCGCGGCCTGCACCCTTTGCGGGGGAGATGCGGGACCGATCATGATACCCGATGGCAACCGATCTCCTGGAGAGAATACGGAACGTGTTGGCAGGGCGCGAGCGTATTCCGCTTCCGCCGGGGCCGGTGCCAGCTGCGGTGCTGGTTCCGCTCTTTCTGAAGGATGGCGAGTACCACCTGCTCTTTACCAAACGGACCGCGCAGCTCAACCACCATGGCGGCGAGATCTCGTTTCCCGGCGGGGTCTGCAATCCCGAGGAGGATCTGCAGCATGCCGCCCTGCGAGAGACCTGGGAAGAGGTTGGGATCAGGCCGGAACAGGTCGAGGTGCTGGGGCAGCTGGATGACTTCTACTCGGTGCATAATTACCTGGTCACCCCCTATGTGGGATTTGTTTCACCGTTTCTTTCGCTCAAGTTGAATATGGCAGAGATCGATAAGGTATTGGAGGTGCCGGTTCGGCATCTCCTCGATCCGAAATGTTTCCGTATCGAAGATTGGAACTGGAAAGGACGTTTGCATCCGGTATACTTCTACGGATTCGGGGAAGACGAGATCTGGGGATTGACGGCAGCCATTCTCAAGCAGTTCCTGGACTTGATATTTTCTGCAGGGAATATGATACATGCCCACCAGCATTCTGATCATTGACGATTCTGATAAGATTCGGGAGCAGATCGTCCAGACCCTTCAGGCGGTCTCGCTCGTGGATCAGTATTTCCAGGCGCGGGACGGCATCGAGGGGTTCAAGTATCTCATCGAGCGGCCGCAGATCGATCTGGTGCTCTGCGACCTGGAGATGCCGCGCATGGACGGGTTCAAGTTCCTCGCCATGGTCCGCTCGCGGGAGGAGCTGAGGAGTATCCCGATCATCATGCTGACGGCCCGCGAGGCGCGGGAGTTGAAGATAAAGGGTCTGGAGCAGGGGGCGAGCGATTATGTCACCAAGCCCTTTGATCCGGGCGAGCTGGTGGCGCGGGTCAGGGTGCAGTTGAAGATCAAGCTGTTGCAGGACGAGCTGAAGCACTCAAACGAACTGCTCAAGGAGCTGTCCAACACCGATCCGCTGACTCAGCTCTTTAACCGGCGCTACATGATGGAGGTGCTGGAGAAGGAGATCCAGCGTACCTACCGCAAAGGATCGCCCATCTCCCTCATCAGACATCGATCATTTCAAGAAGGTGAACGATGTCCATGGCCACCAGCAGGGGGATACGGTGCTGGTCAACGTGGCCGGCCTGGTGAAACGCCACCTGCGCAGCTACGATGTCGCCGCCCGCTACGGCGGCGAAGAGTTCGTCGGCATCCTTCCCGAGACCCCCCTGGACGAGGCGATGGTCGTGGCCGAGCGGGTGCGCGTGGCTGTTCAGCAGCTCACCTTTGCCCATAAGCTGCAGACCCTCAAGATCACCATCAGCATGGGGGTAGCTACCTACCCCGGCCCCGGCGTCGACTCCATCGACGACATCATCCGCGTTGCCGACGAAGCCCTCTACCTGGCCAAATCCCAGGGACGAAACCGGGTCATCACCCTGCAACCGATGCCCGGCTGACCGCCGAGCCCCTTTCCCGTTATCTAATCCCGTTACAACTGCCGAGGACAGAGATCGCTGAGCGGGCAACCCGTGCAGCAAGGTTTCTTACGGCACCACTCCTTGCTCTGCTGAACGATCAGGGCATGGTAGTCGTTGTAGAGCTGTGCGTCCCCGGGAAGCCTCTCCATGAAACGCCGCCGTATGGCTTCGTAGCCGGAAGCGCCGTCCAGAAGGCCCAGCCGGCCGAAGAGCCGCGCCGTATAGGCATCTACCACGAAGCTCGATTTATGGCCGGCATAGAGGAGGATGGCGTCGCAGGTCTCCCGGCCGATCCCCCGAACCTTCAGCAGCTCTTCCCGCAGCTCTTGCCACGGCCCGGCGAACATCCGCTCCAGCTTCCCTCCATGGTGACGAAAAAGCCACTCCACAAACTCCTTTAGCCGCTGGCTCTTGATGTTGTAGTAGCCTGCCGGCCGGATGGCAGCCGCGAGCCGTTCCGTCTCGATCTCCCGTATCCCCTCTGGCGAGAGCAGCCCCAGTTCCTTCAGGTTGGCGATCGCCTTTTCCACGTTGCCCCAGTTGGTGTTCTGGGTGAGGATGGCGCCGACGCAGACCTCGAACGGCGTCTCTGCGGGCCACCAGTTGAGCGGGCCGTAGTGGCGGTAGAGCAGTTGGAAGATCTGCAGGAAGGGATCGGTCATGGGAAGAGCGGGGCTCAGCCCCCTTGGGTGAGGACGCGCAGGTGATCGCGGTACTCGGAGAGTTTCGTGGCAAGCTGTTTCAGTTCTGCCGGGGTGTAGACCGCGTCCCCCTTTGCCAACTCCGCTTCCAGGAGGGAGATCATCTCGTGGATCGACGGTTGCCGTGGCGGCGGGTCGCCGCTGCCGAGCAGCCAGGCATTCTTCCCGCTCATTCGGCTTCACCCAGGATCTGGCTGTAGACCCGGCGCACCGCATCGGTCACGCTCTGGTATTCCTGCATCAGGGCATCGCCGGGGTTGCGCAGCTTGGGATCGTAGCCGAGCCGGAGCGCCAGCTTGTTCAGGTAGTTCCTGGTCCCGCCCAGATCGTTCATGGAGTAGTCGTGGATGATCCGGAGCCGGTTTTCCAGGCGGCGGAGGAATTTGTAGCCGTTGAGAAGCACGCTCCCCTGCGCCTCGGAGAAGATGCCGCGGTTGTGCAGCCCTTTCAGGGCCTGCAGGGTATTCTGGCTCCTGATCTCCTCCTGGTCGTGGCCATGCACCAGCTGCAGGTACTGGACGATGAACTCCACGTCCACCATGCCGCCGCGGCCGGTCTTGATGTTGTAGCTGCCGGCGCTCTCCCTTGCAATCTCGTTTTCCATCCGCATCCTGAGCCGATGGATCTCCGCCCGCACTCCCTCATCGGCCATGCTGCCGTAGACGGTCTGGCGGATGACCTCCTCCACCGCTTCCATGATGTCGGCGCTGCCGAGCACCACCCTGGCCTTGGTCATGGCCTGGCGTTCCCATACCTGGGATTCGGTGCGGTGATAGTCGCGGAACGAGCCGAGCGAGGTCACCAGCGGGCCGGCGTTGCCGGACGGCCGCAGGCGCGTGTCGATCTTGTAGACGTATCCCTCGCGGGTCTGCATGGTGAGGATGGAGATGATCTTCTGTCCCAACTTGGCGAAGTATTCGTGGTTGGTGATCTGTTTTTCGCCGTTGGTCACCCCCTGGTGGTCGTAGATGTAGATGATGTCCAGGTCGGAGTGGTAGTTGAGTTCGCCTCCCCCCATTTTGCCCATGGCCAGGATGGCCAGGGATGCATCGCAGGTCTTCCCCTCCGGATCCTGCCAGGTGGGGGTGCCGAAGCGCGCCAGTTCCGCCGTCGCTATCCGGTGGGCCGCATCCAGGCAGACCTCTGCCAGCGAGGTGAGCTGGGTGGCGATCTCAGACTGGCCGAACTTGCCGTAGATGTCGTTCATGCCGATCCGGAGGAACTCTTCGTGGCGATAGCTGCGCAGCACGTCCAGACGCTCCTCGAAATCCTCTGCCCGCTCCAGCATTGCCGACAGCTCTTCTGCCATCACCTCCCGCGCTTTGAAGGAGGAGGCGTAGGTCTTGGCCACCATGCTGTCCAGGATCTCCGGGTGGCCGATGAGGATCTTGGAGAGGAACTCGGAGATGCCGAACAGCGAAATCAGGAGCTTCAACACCTCGCGGTTTTCCGCCAGCAAGGCATAGAAGGTGGAACGGGAGCCGACTGCCGAGAGGAACCGCTCCAGGTTGGTCAGGGCCATGTCCGGATCTGGGGAGGCGAAGATCTCCTGAAGCAGAAGCGGTGCGATCCGCTCCAGGATCCGGCGGGCCCGCTCGGTCAGGTTGGCACGGGGCGGTCCGTCACGCAGGATGATCAGGTTGTCGTAGGCGGTGTCGACCTTCTCGAAACGCCGCTCTGCCAGCATGTCCTTCACCAGGTCGGGATCGGCGCGGTGGTCGAAGAAGACATAGACCTCCGGGGAGACCTCGCCCTGGAGTTTCTGGTCCCGCTCGAAAAAGAGCCCGCCGTAGATGGCCGACACATTGCCGCGGTGGTCTTCCAGGGTGCGGCGGAAGCGTTCGGCGCCGTTGCTGCGCAGAAAGCCGCAACGCCGGGCCAGGGCCGTGAATTCCTCTTCCTTGCGGGGGAGGCTGTGGGTCTGTCGCTCCTGGACCACCTGGATCCGGTGTTCGACGGTCCTGAGGAAGCGGTAGGCCTCGGTGAGCGCCTGGTAGTCCTCCTCCGGGCTGAGCCGGGCGTTTTTCAGGGTTGCCAGCGCGGTGAGCGAGTTCCGTTCGCGCAGCCCCGGATTTTTCCCCGCATAGACCAGCTGGAGCGCCTGGATGAAGAATTCGATCTCGCGGATGCCACCCCGGCCGAGCTTGATGTTGTACTCCCCCTCCCGTTCCCTGGCCAGCGAGGCATCGATCTTTTTCTTCATCGCCATCATGTCGTCGATCAGGTTGTAGTCCAGGTACTTGCGATAGATGAACGGGCTGATGGCGGCGAGGAAGCGCTCTCCCGGAGCGAGATAGCCATGTCGCCGCTCTTCCCCTCCGGACGGAGCCCCAGGTCGACCCGGAAGACAAAACCGTCTTCGGTCACCTGCGATACCGCCCTGGTCACCATTTCCGCCAGCTTGACGAAATAGGCGTGCAGCGAGAGCACGCCCCGCCTCCCCCCCTGGGCGTCGGGTATGCCGGTGGTCTCGCCGCTGTCCGACGAATAGAGAAAAATGATGTCGATGTCGGAGGAGAAATTCAGTTCCTTGCCGCCGAATTTGCCCATCCCCAGGATGGTCAGGTCGGCTTCTGCCTCTCCCTGGGGAGTGCGCATGACCGGAAGCCCGTATTCGGCTGCAAGCACCCGCTTCGTCACTTCGTAGGCGACCTGCAGGGCCGCGGTGGCAAGCTGGGTGAGCTCCAGGGTCACCTCTTCCAGTGCGGCGAGCCCGCTCAGGTCGCGGGCGGCAATCCGCAGTACCTCGGCATATTTGAAGCGGCGCAGGATCGGGAGGAGGGCGGCATAGTCGGTGGTATCACTGACCAGCGCGCGCAGGGCGGTGACGGTTTCGTCCCCCTGGCGGCGCTTGTCGATGCGGCGCCGGATGAACAGGTCGCGGAAATAAGCCGGGTCGCGGCAGAGGATGTTGGTGAGAAAGGGTGACGAGCCGCAGAGGGTCAGGAGCTGGGCCAGACGGGACTTCTTGCTGCAGATGACGCGCAGCTCTTCGGCGGAGACCATGGTGCTGATCCGTTCCAGGCTGTTCAGCGCCATGTCGGGCATGGGGGTGGCAATGGCCTGCAGGGTGATGGCGCAGAGGCATTCGGGCGGGAAAACCGCTGCCAGCAGCTTCAGGTTGGCGGCGGAGCGGGCGCCGAAGGAAAATCCCCTGCTTTCCAGGAACAGTGCCAGGGGTTGATCGGTCTCGGCATCGGCGATGCGCTCCAAAAGCGGTAGAAGCAGAGCGGCAGATTCGCTGTTGCGGGTCATCCCTGCACCAGTTTCCGCAGCGATTCGCAATAGTCCTGTCGCGCCACTCCCCGCTCCGTGATGATGGCCGAGACATAGCGGGCCGGGGTGACGTCGAAGGCCGGATTCCGGACCTTTACCCCTTCGGGTGCGATGCCGACCCCCTGGATATGGGTTACTTCCGCGCTGCCCCGTTCTTCGATGGGAATCCGGGCGCCGCTGTCAAGGGAGAGGTCGAGGGTCGAGACGGGCGCGGCGACGTAGAACGGGATGCCGTGCTCTTTTGCCAGGACCGCTACGCTATAGGTGCCGATCTTGTTGGCCGTGTCGCCGTTGGCCGCGATCCGGTCGGCGCCCACCACGCAGCAGTCGATCTCACCCTTCTGCATGAGCCAGCCCGCCATGTTGTCGGAGATCAGGGTCACCGGGATCTCGTCCTTCATCAGCTCCCAGGCGGTGAGGCGTGCGCCCTGGAGCCAGGGGCGGGTTTCGTCGGCAATCACCTTGATCTTCTTGCCTGCCTCGTGGGCGGCCCGGATGACGCCGAGGGCTGTGCCATAACCGGCAGTGGCCAGGGCGCCGGCGTTGCAGTGGGTGAGGATGGTGGCCCCTTCGGGGATGAGCGGTCCGCCGTTCCTGCCGATGGCCCGGCAGATCTCCCGGTCCTCTTCTTCAACGCGGATCGCCTCCTCCTTCAGCACGGTCCGGATTGCCTCCAGCTTCTGGCTGCGGTGGGCCTCGGCTACCCGCTTCATCCGGGCAATGGCCCAGAAGAGGTTGACCGCGGTCGGCCTGGTGCGGGCCATGACGTCGCAGACGTTCTCCAACTGCCGGAAGAACGACTCATGGGTATCGGCGATGATATCTCGCGCGCCCAGGGCGATCCCCATGGCCGCTGCCACGCCGATGGCCGGCGCGCCGCGGATGATCATGCCGCGGATCGCCTCAGCCACCCCCTGGAAGTCGGTATAGACGTTGTAGCCCTCCTCGGCCGGCAGCCGGGTCTGGTCTATCATGATAACGGTATTGTCACGCCATTCGATGGTACGGAAGGACATATATGCTCCTTGAATCTGCTGCATTTCGCTATGCTGGCGACACGAGGCGGCAGCAGGCATGGGTGTTCGTTTGCCGGGGTAATAGTATCAAAGAAGCCACGTTTTAGGAAACCAGTTTTTGAAAGACCTCTTTTCCCATGCGAAGCGATGCAAGTTGACAGCCAACGTCCCTGAAGGGCGCCTCGTGTTTGTTGTGCGAATAACGTGAAGAGTAGAGGATATAAGTGGCCATGACGGAGTTGGGTGTGGAGGTAGAGGGGTGAGTGACCTGTTTTCCGTAACCGGCACCTATGCCGACATGCTCCGGAATATCAAAGCCGCGGTCAGGGATTCTCGGTTACGGGCGCAACGTACCGTTAACCGCGAGTTGATAGGTCTTTACTGGACCATAGGGCGTGAAATCGCTCACCGTCAAGGGAAGGAAGGTTGGGGCAAATCGGTCGTCGAACGGCTATCGTCCGACTTGTGCAGCGAGTTTCCGGGCATGCACGGCTTCTCGACGCGTAACCTTTGGGATATGCGCCGTTTGTATGAAGAATATTGCGACGATCCAAATATGCGACAGCTTGTCGCAGAAATTCCCTGGGGACAGAATCTGCTGATTCTCAACATGGTAAAAGACACAACGGCACGCTCATATTATCTCCGGATGACTGCCGATCAAGGCTGGAGCCGCAATGTCCTATCGAACCAGATCAAGGGACAAGCCTATGAGCGCCATGTTCTCGCCTCAAAACAGCACAATTTTGCCGAGGCCCTACCGGAACATCTTGCCGGTCAGGCGGATGAAGCTATGAAGGATGTCTACCTG
>JACRPV010000138.1:0-1684 GCA_016223015.1 Geobacter sp.
CAAAAACCGCTCAGGAGCATCCACCTCCTCCAATAAGCAGTCAGTAATTAACCGTTGGCGCAACCTGATGTCAAAATAGGGAGACCCCCAAATCATCTGCTGTAACGGCCCACCAACCAGTGCGGATAATCGATTTCGACCACGCATACCAGCTGGCAAGTTGGCAGCAAATTGAGCAATCGACGAAAGAACCCTTCTTGGAATCCACCCCAGAAGTGCTTGATCAGCCAAAGCTTGCGGATAATCCAAGTATCCACCAAACAATTCATCGCCGCCATCTCCACCCAATGCTACAGTCACGTACTGACGAGTAAGCCTCGAAACCATGAAACTTGGCAGGATGGATGAGTCAGCCAGGGGTTCATCCACAAACGGAGCATACTCATCAACTATTGCAAGTGAAGGATTATCTGCCTCTAGGACATGATGCTCAGTATCAAAATAATCGGCTACGCATCTGGCATATCCAGATTCATCCAAAGTTGATCCCGGCAATCCGATGGTAAATGTCTTGATACGCTTATTGGTTGCCTTAACAGCAGCAGCCACAATAAGACTGGAATCCAGCCCTCCACTCAATAAAGTTCCTAATGGGACATCACTTATCATCCGAAGCCGTACAGCATCTTCCAGCAGGTGCTGAACTTGATCCGCAAACTCTTCGCCGTCGGTGCAAGGAATTGATCGATTCGACGGGAGTTGCCAATAGCGCCACACCGTTAAAGATAAATCGTTCAAATCAAGTCGTGCAGCATGGGCTGGCGGAAGTTTATTAACTCCCAAGGCTAAACAGAGGCTACCTGGAACATATCCCAATGCAAGATAATAATTAAGCGCAGTAGAATCTATTCCATTACTAAGTACAAGCGATTTTAATTCCGACGCAAACTGGAACGACTCTCCCAGCAGACTGTAGTAAAGAGGCTTCTTTCCAGCCCTGTCACGCGCGAGAAACAAAGAAGAAGGTGCATTATCATCACCCCGATCGTAAATCGCAAAAGAAAACATGCCATTAAAACGAGCAATACATTCAGTGCCCCATGCACGATATGCATTTAGTATTACTTCAGTGTCACTGCCGCCAAAGCAACGGAATTCTGTTTTCTCCAAATCCTTTCTTATTTGCTGAAAGTTATAGACTTCCCCGTTGTACGTGATACAACAACGCCCATCAGGGCTGACCATTGGCTGATGCCCACCAGGCGAAAGATCGATGATTGAAAGGCGCCTGTGCCCAAAACCCACACGTTTGTCAAAAGACCACCATATGCCAGAATCATCCGGCCCCCTGTGGCACAATCTCTCCAACGGAATAGCAAGCTTTCCAAATTCGGTTATCGGTTGTAGTGATGCCACTCCAAATATTCCACACATCTTAAGGCTTCCGTGCAATTACAAAGCTACCATTAGCATACAGGTCGAGGTTCTCAAGTCCGTACTTATCTTTCAGTAAGACAAGTCTCTCAGGAAATTTTACAAAATAACGTTCGGCTGCAGGAGAAATATTGAGAATCGACTTAATGATTTGAAAGCCCGACGATGAAATAGCTACCAGATATTCCTTAGCCTTTAGAAACGAAAAATATCCTCGCTCAAGAAGAAACGGCCCTTCACACGCATGTTCATAATGAGCCCATTCCTGCAAGGTCTTAGTGATATATGATGCATAGTCTTCATCATTGAA
>JACRPV010000138.1:1736-11196 GCA_016223015.1 Geobacter sp.
GGCTTTAGGACCTTGTAAGCTTTATCCAATAATGTGGACAGGTCAGAGATATGCTCAAGGACAGCATAACTGAAAATTATGTCAACTTTATCTGTACAAACAAAGCTCCAATCATGATTCACCAGATCACTTTGAATAAACTCCACCCTAATATCATTATTGCTATAGTGTGAAATCGCCTCTTCCCAACACTTATTGTAATTAACAATATCTACTCCTATAATCTTGTGAGGTTTCAATGGAATCCATGCGATAGCATCATCTCCGAAACCACATCCGAGAACAAGTACTGTCCTTCCAGCAAGCCCTTTTAGCGCTTTAACACAAAAGGCACGCTGGCGTTGCAGTGACATGCTCCACCCTTTTGCCACTACATTGAAACCCATTGCAGCTGCCTCATGATATCTTATTTTTAGCAATGGAGACATGAATGATTCTCTTAGAACACATAAAATGTCTTTTAAAAATCTACTATCAGCAAACCTAAAAGAATGTTCTTCTGGGCTGCGATCACAAAAATCTAGCTCACAACAATTAAGCTTGGGTAAAACATGTGCTTTATCTAATTCCCGAATATATCTGGCTCTATTCATATATCAAGGCGTCCTAGCCTAACACTTTTAAAACATGTTCATATCTATCAATAAATTTGTCTGTTGAATAATGCTCTTGTGCGAAAGAAAATGCTGCCTGAGCATATCTCGTCAGCAGTTTTCCGTCTCCAATTATTGAAAGCAAGGAATTTACGTACAAATCTTCCTCTTTATATGGAATCAATTCCCCGGTTACACCATGTTCAATCATTTCGCTAGGACCAGAAGGGCAGGCATGGGCAATAACCGGAGTATTACATATCATTGCTTCAGCAATAACTTGAGGCAAACCCTCCCAGTCGGAAGTGAGACAAAATATGGTTGAGTGCGCAATAAATTTATAGGGATTTTGCATAAAACCAAGAAGGTGAACTTTACTTCTCACCCCTAACGAATCCGCGAGTTCTAATAGTGATTCGCGGTCCTCACCACGGCCGAGTATAATTAATTGAACATCATTTCGACGAGAAACTACAGAAGCAAATATACGAATTAACCTGTGGAAGTTTTTTTGAGCTGTTAATCGTCCGACGCCTATCAGATATGTAATATCTAGTTTGAAATCAAATTCAGTCACCGGCTCTTTTGACAATGTAATTATCTTGTCAATATCTATTGGATTTGGTATAACATGAATCATATTACATGGTAACTTGAAGCTATCAACGAAATCATTTTTTATCATATGCGATATGGTAATAAACATATCTGCAATTCGATATAACTTAACAAGCAGTACCCTATACATCAGTTCATATTTCAAGCTATGGCAACTTCTATCTTTTAAAGCAACAGACTGATAAGCATGCTCTTGTATAATGACATGCATCTTGGGTGATACAGCTTTTGCCAGTACACCAAATAGATTCATTATTGGTGCAAAACTTATAATAGTATCTGATGGATATTTACGAAGAAAATGCAGATAAGCCAACATCCAGAAACCAATTCTGAACTTTGGGATGTCCACAACCTTGGCACCGAGGTCAACAATCTCTATGCCGGGATCAAGATATACTTCAAATGGCCCTGTCCGCTTTGTGACAACAAAACGGACTGAATAGCCACGGGTGGCCAGCCCATTCGCAGCATTAATTGCCACTCTCTGGGCACCTAAATCATCAAAATTGGGAATTAAAATATCAACCATCGCTCCGTCTTTTCTCACAAACAAGGATTTGGACAAAGGCACCTGACAAATTTTCTGGAACAATACGAACTGAGTCATTTACCTGCTTCAGTTCATTTCCAAGAATAAATTTAGCAAGTGGCCTCCTTATTCTTTCAGGAATGAGACGGTGAATTCCAGAATGAATAACCCCCATCCATGAAAAGCCAAGAGCACTACACGTCGTCAAATAATTTGTGACGGAGTTAACCTGCCCAAATCTCTGCTTTACACAAAACCCATTCTTAATTAGTTTTTGATTAAATTCAAACTCATCGTATTCACGCAAATGGTATTTTGTAACATTTACTTTATATTTTATTTCATTTCTATTTATCGGTGTTGATATTAGCAATACCCCATCATCCTTTAAACTAGAATGTAATTTCTGTAAAAACATATCACCATCATTTTCATCCATATGCTCAATAGTTTCAAACGAAATTATAACATCAAATTCATACTCAGAAATATTAGCAACATGCCAAAAAGTAACATTTGGGCGCATAAAGTTATTTGCTGCATAAGATAACGCATCATCTGAAACATCAAAACCAACAACCTTACGAGCTACATCACCCAATATATACGATCCGTAACCGGCACCACAAGCAATGTCCGCAACATCTTTTCCACCAGCATATTCTTTAGCGAATTCATACCGCTGACCGTGGTCTTTATAATTGGCTAGAAATTCAGACAAAGTATCTTTTGTAGGCCAAATTCTCTCTATAGCAATATCATTTCCTTCAGGCCCATTAGCCATAATTAGCATCATTTAACATTTCCCCCATCACTACATTTCATTCTATTTAATATATAAGTTGTCAAAATTATCATTGCTAACGGAAATACAAGTACACTTACACACATTCCATATAACATTTCAATTGGCTTATACACTAAAAATACCGTCATTATTGATATGCTTAGAAGTATAGATATTAGAATAACTCTAGTGTAACTTTCATAATGACCAAACGCGAACAAATAAAAGTTCGAACACACCGTTGCAAGTAGAGCCAACAATGGCAAGAACGCCAATAGCGCAATTACGTCGCCAGCTTGTTGGAATTTACCTCCAAACACAAGCAAGCTAATTTGATTTGAAAAAATATATATCAACAATGACAACGTAAGTGCCACTGGGACAGCCCTAGCAACAATTTTCCTTATAAATGCAGAGGCACTATCCTTATCGGCAGAGGCGAGCTTTGATATATGGGGATTAACTGCCTGAGCCAAGCTTCCAGACAAACATCCTTCAACTGCTCTTACAAGCTTTGACCCAGCCGTATAATTCCCTACTGTTGCAACATCGCAAAATACACCAAGCAAAAAAACATCAGCAAGATTGTAACAACTGATCATAATTGACGAAATAAACACATGCCAGCCATGATAAAGTTGCATTTTCATGCCACTCGATGTAGGTAATGACAATTTCACACCATACCACCTAACAACCATAATAATACTAATAACACCTATAATAATAGAAGCAACTGAGTTTATCGCTGGCACATAAACATAATCAGACGAATGCTTCACAAGGATCACAACCAGACATAATGAAAAAAACCGTGAAACAAAATTGAGAATCGCAATCTGTTTCATATTTTCAATCCCCTGGAAAAACCATACGGGGAAAAGTATATTACCGATAACTGGCCCAAAACTCAAATAGTAAACAACAATATCATCGCGAAATTTATGCATAAATATAATAAATGCAGTTAACATAACCAACGATATCATCATTAGAAATATTTTTATTGCCATTACTTCTGTAAATATCCTCGATAAGCTATCAATATCATCTCTATTTATCGATACCTCTCTCGTGGCTGTAAGATTAAAACCATAGTCTGTAAATAAGATACAGTACTGAGCTATTGTTTGAGCAAAGTAAACAAGACCCAGCTTGTCTGGGCCAAGAATTCTTGCCAAATAAGGAGCCATAATAAACGAAAGCATAACATTCACTACGTTTATGCCTGCAAGGGAGAGGAAATTCGCAACAAGTTTGTTTTTAGTAGAAATGGAAGCTTGCATGCGATAATCTCAAATTTCGTAATTAAATATTTGAAGGGTAATTTTGGATAGCTGTGCAGCAATAATAGATTATCTATACCTCATGCCGCATACAGCCTGATTTGAATTCGTGAACTTTACTTTAAACCTTTACATTAAATGACAATAGCAACTATACTAGCAAAATATTTCTGTTTTTGTTTATTTACCTAACCTACATATACACAAATAAATACATCTATCATTGTTGCTTATGCAATGCTAACTTTTTAAGCAGCGCAATTTTTTGACGATCCTCTACCGAAAGCCTCTCAAGAAACTCAAATACAAACGCACCGAAAACACCAACCAGAAATGCTACCGCAGTCGCTATAATAACGATGAAAGTTCGCCTGGGTCCGCTCTTCCGCACCGGCACCACCGCCTCGTCGAGCACCTGCAATGACGATGAATCCTTGGCTTCGGAGACCTTTGCCATCTCATACTGTTTGGTGAGCTGCTCGAAGATTGCCTCCTGGATCTTCAGATCGCGCATCAAGCGGGCATACTGCAGGCCGAGGCCGGGCACGCTGCCGACTGTCGGGATCCCTTCGCCGCTTCCACCCACCCCTGAAAAACGGCCGATCTCACCCTGCAGACGACGGATGGCTGCCTGCAGGGTCTTTACTTCGGAGCTTTCGTCGGTCTGGTAGCTGCGCAGGGATGCCAGTTGCACCTCCCTTGTTGCGAGCTCGGCCTTGAGCTTGGCCACCCCTTCGATGGAGGCCTTGGCCTGCGCGTCGATCTGGATCGTCTTGTTCTGCTGGGCAAAAGACTTGAGGGCATCTTCGGCCTTCGTCAGATCCGCCTTGACGACTTCGAGCCGTTTCTCCAAAAAGACTCTCTCGCTGCCAGCCTTCACCAGGTTGAGCTGGACACTCCGCTTCAGAAGTTCATCGACACAGGTGTTTGCCAGTTTTGCAGCAAGCTCTGGCATTTTGTTATCTGCGGAAATGGTGATGATGCCATCTTTCCCGGCCTGGAACTTTACGGCTCCTGCCAGTGCCTGTCTGGCATCGTCCATGCTTTTTGCCTTGAATTCCGTCTGCAGATTCAGCTTCTGGATCACGGCATCTGTCACCGATCTGCTCTTAAGAATGCCGAGATAGAGGTCGGAACCGCCTGACAGCCCGCCGGCAAGTCCCGCCATGCCGGCAAGCCCGCCCAGTTGGCCGAGGGCCGTAGCGAGCCCTCCCCCTGTCTCTTTCTGCGGCGGGAGGATCTTGGCTGTAGCGGTGTAGATATTGGGCAGGGTGAGGGAATAGACAATAGAGATGATGGCGGCAGCCAGTGTCATTCCGACAATGAGCCGCTTTCGTTTGACAAGAACCAGGAGGAGTTCCAGGAGGTTGATTTCGTCTTCTTCTGGCTGAGGAACAGGACTCTGTTGAGGGGTTTCTTGCATCCAGAACTCCGTTCACAAGGGATGTTCCACGGTAAGAAAGAACAAAGTTTCCGTGTTTTTATCAGTTACATAACGACTCGTTACGTTTCATTATCCAGATACCACCGGTACGTCTCTTTCAGACCTTCGGCCAGCCCGGTCCGGTGTCGCCATCCCAGACCATGCAGCCGTGAGACATCGGACAGTTTGCGCGGCGTGCCGTCCGGTTTCGTGGTATCGAAGACCAGTTCGCCGTCGAACTTCACCACGTCCCTGATCTGCAATGCCAGTTCACGGATGCTGACCTCTTCGCCGGTGCCGATATTGATCAACGCCGGTACCAGCTGGTCGTCGATGAGCTGCTGGTAGCGCTCATCCGGCAGAGTCATCAGAAAGTGGCAGGCGTCGGCAAGATCATCCACATGGAGGAATTCGCGCAGCGGGGAGCCGCTCCCCCAGAGGGTTACCGTCGGTGAACCACCCACTTTTGCCTCGTGGAACTTCCGTATCAGGGCCGGCAGGACATGGGAGGTCTGCAGGTCGAAGTTGTCTCCGGGGCCGTAGAGATTGGTCGGCATGGCAGCCAGGAAGCGAGTGCCGTACTGACGGTTGTAGGATCGGCACTGGGTAATGCCGGCGATCTTGGCCACGGCATAGGCGTCGTTGGTCGGCTCCAGCGGGCCGGTGAGGAGATATTCCTCTCGAAGCGGCTGGGGGGCCAGCTTCGGATAGATGCAGGTGCTCCCGAGGAAGAGCAGCCGCCTGACCCCGTTCAGGTAGGCATGGTGAATGATATTGGCCTGGATCATCAGATTGTCGTAGACGAATTCGGCCCGAAAGGTGTCGTTGGCCACGATCCCGCCGACCTTTGCGGCGGCAAGGAAGACGTAATCGGGACGCTCTTCCCGGAAAAAACGCTCCACCGCCGCCTGATCGCGCAGGTCGAGTTCCTGCCGGCTGCGCGTGATGAGGTTCCCGTACCCGACGGCCTGCAGATGCCTTAAAATGGCCGAGCCGGCAAGACCCCGGTGGCCGGCCACGAAGATCCGCGCCTGTTTATCCATTGGCCCGCTTGTCCCGTTCCGCCAGGGAAAGGTCGGCAGCCACCATCATCTCCACCAGGCTGTCGAAATCGGTCTTTGGCTTCCATCCCAGCTGCGCACGGGCCTTGCCGGCATCACCGAGCAGCAGGTCGACCTCTGCCGGCCGGAAATACTTGGGGTCGATCTCGATGACGATCTTCCCGGTCTTGCTGTCGATCCCCCGCTCTGTTACGCCACTCCCCTGCCATTCCAGGGGCATGTCGAGGCGTGCGAAGACCTTTTCCGCGAACTCCCGCACCGAATGGGTCTCGCCGGTCGCCACCACGTAATCGTCCGGCTCCGGTTGCTGCAGCATCAGCCACATCGCCTCCACGTAATCCCCGGCAAACCCCCAGTCGCGCATCTCCTCGAGGTTCCCGAGAGACAGGCTGTCCTGCAGAACGACCTTGATCCGCGCCGCTGCGCGTCTCAACGACCTTGCCGTAGAGCTCCGACGACGATGCCTGGTAGAACCTGGTATTGAGCTCGGTCTCGCGGATCCCCTCCAGTAACCGCACCGCCCCCAGGGCATCGACCTCGCCGGTATACTCCGGCACGTCGAAGGAGACCCTGACATGGCTCTGGGCGCCCAGGTTGTAGATCTCGTCGGGCCGCACATCGCGCAGCACCTTGTTGATGGAGCTGGCATCGTTCAGGTCGCCATAGTGGAGGAACATCCTCACCCCGGTCTCGTGCGGGTCGCGGTAGATCCCGTCGATCCTGCCGGTATTGAACGACGACGAACGGCGGATGATGCCGTGCACCTCATACCCCTTCTGCAACAGCAGTTCCGCCAGGTAGGAACCGTCCTGGCCGGTAATGCCGGTTATCAATGCCCTCTTCATGAATCCTCCTGACGTGTAAGTTATAGCGTCTAAATCGGACAATTTCAAGGAATTCGGGAAAACATCCCGAATCCGCTCAGGTTTTCTGCTTTGCCATCTCCCTGAACTGCTGTTGCGTATCCAGGAGTTCCCGGTAGGTGCCCTGGGCAACGATCCCCCCCTTGTCCAGGAAGAAGATGTGGTCGCAATCCATGATGGTGGTAAACCGGTGGGCGATCATGATGATGGTCTTTCGTCCCGCCAGGGTCTGGATCGCCTCAAGGATCGCATCTTCGGTAATCCCGTCCAGGGAGCTGGTCGCCTCGTCCAGGACCAGGACCGGCGGATCGAGATAGAGGGCGCGGGCAATGCCGATCCGCTGGCGCTCACCCCCCGACAGGCGTACCCCCCGCTCTCCCACGACAGTATCGTAGCCGGCGGGAAGCTGGTTGACGACGAAGTCATGCAGGTTGGCGCTCCTGGCAGCACGTTCCACCGCTGCACGGTCGATCTCCGCCGCCGGAATGCCGAAGGCGATGTTGCGCGCCACCGTATCGTCGGCAAGGAAGATGCTCTGGGGGACATATCCCAGGTTCCGCTGCCAGGCAGCACGATTAGTGCCGACAAGGGGGGCGCCGTCCACCAGGATGCGCCCCTGCTGGAGTTGCAGCAGGCCAAGGATCAGATCGACCAGGGTGGTCTTGCCGGCGCCGGACGGCCCGACAAAGGCCACTGTCGTGCAGGCACGGATGGTCAGATCGATGGCGTTTACTGCCGGTGCAAGACTCCCCTCATAGCGGTACGAAACGTTATCCAGACGGATCTCTTTGCAAAAGGGGAGTCGATCGCTCGACCGAGGTTGGGCTCCGATGAACCCCAACGGATCGCTGCCGGCAAAGTCGCTACAGAGCAGGTCCAGGGATGGTCGATGGAACCGCGCCGTGGCAAGGCTGGAAAATGCCTGCTGCAGGGCTGGCATGAGCCGGTAGCCCGCCATGGCATAGAGGGTGATCAGGGGGAGTACCGCCCCGATCGGCTGGCCGGACCGCATCAGGTGAAGGATCAGCATGATCACGCCGCCAAAGGCGACGATCTCCATGAAATAGCGTGGCATCTGCGGAACCACGCCCCCGATGGTCTGGTGTCTGGCAACCTGGTACGATGTGCGGTGATACCGGGAGAGGAATTCCTGTTCCCGCCCCAACAGCTTGATCTCCTTGATCCCGCCGAACGACTCTGCAACGATCCTGGCCATCTCCCGGTTCACCACCAGATGCTGCTCGCCGTTCCGTTTCAGCATCGTTCGTACCAGGAGGTAGAGGAGCGGATAGAGGGAACCGAGGACCAGGACCAAAAACAGCGAGAGGAGCGGCCTCAGGAAGAGGAGAAGGAGCAGGATGCTGCAGACCGTGACGAGCCGCGACACGGCGAACAGGGTCGGATGGATGACGAAATTCACCGCATTGCTTACCTCGACGATGATGTTCCTGTTCTGGCGGGAACTGTTGTCGCGCAGCGAATGCTCGAAGGGGCGGCAGAGATAGACCGCCAGCAGGCGATGGGAGAGCCGGTGAATCAGAAGAGCGTCGGTCCGGTGCAATAAGACGAGGGTAAGGGCTGCAGTGAGATTGCCGACGACGATGAGACAGAGAACCGAGCCACCGACGAATAACGTGGCGTGGGCGGTATCGGCAAACCCTGCAGATGAGACAAACCGTTCCAGCAGGGGGTGAAGGTGTTGGCTGTCCGCCTGCGCAACCAGCGCCATGAACGGCATCACCGAGGCAACGACAAACGTCTCGATCAGCGCGGTCACGACCATGCAGCCGAGCAGCACAAACAGCCGGCGCCGCTCGGACCTGGTCAACAGCGAAAAGGTCTTTGCATAGGTGGAGAGGATCATCGGCGAACGGCCTTTTTGCGGACCGTCACCGGTACCGTTCCAGGATCTGATCGATGATCCCCGAGGTGGAGCGTCCGTCCACGAACTGCACCAGTTCCACCCTGCCGCCATAGGACTCCACCAGTTCGTGGCCAACCACTCCCCCGCGGGTGTAGTCGCCTCCCTTGACCAGCACGTCGGGTCGGATCGCCTCGATCAGCTTCAGCGGGGTGTCCTCGTCGAAGATCACCACGTAATCGACGCAGTCGAGGGCAGCCATGAGATGGGCCCGCTCGATCTCGCCGATGAGCGGCCGTTTCTCCCCCTTGAGCCGTCGGATCGAGGCATCGCTGTTCAGGCCGAGGATCAGGAGGTCGCCGAAGGAACGGGCCGCCTGGAGGTACGTGACGTGCCCGGCATGGAGCAGGTCGAAACAGCCGTTGGTAAAGACGAT
>JACRPV010000118.1 GCA_016223015.1 Geobacter sp.
GTCCCAGAACTGGGCGACGTTAAAGACTGCATTCAGGACCGTCGGCGCGTTGCGGGGCCCTTTCTGCCAGCCATGCCCGATGGAGGTCTCCTGCAGGTCGACCCCGCCAAGACCCACGTTATGACAGGTATTGCAACTGATCAGGTAAGAAGAGGAAAGCCGCGGCTCGAAAAAGAGCAGTTTCCCCAGCTCCACCTTTGCCGGCGTTGCCGGGTTTCCCTTCTGTACCGGTGCCTTGGCCGGTATTGGCCGGAAAAGCCCCTGCGCTCGCTTCTGGATATCATCCTTGGCCCAGGCGGAAGCTGTTGTCAGAACAAGGATCGCCACTCCGACCGAAATTTTTTTCATCGCCATACCTCCCAGTGAGTGATGTTTGTGGTGCGGCCCCCCTGACAGCGACTGCAAAAACCCACATTTTGAACAGATTCTAACATAACTCGATAACAATGCCAGCGGAATTATTGATCTATTCGCATTATTCCAGTACAAGGCGGGGAGTGAGACCGGGCAGCCTCAAAGATGAAAGACGGAGGCACTGCTAACGCTGTGTGCGGCCGACAGGAGAAAAGGGGAAATCGCGCAGATGTTCCGCCAGCTCTTCCTTGCTGTAACGGTTGATACGCCGCAGGGCAAGGGTAACCACGATGGCCATGGGCAGGAAGAAGGTAAAGATGCCGGTGAGCGCCATCTGCCGCTCACCGATGAGAATGGTCACGGTCAGGTTGAAGATCAGGACCGACAAATAGAGAAATGGTCCCATGAGTGCCCGGAAGGGGATTTCACGCACCCCTGCCGGCCGCTCCACATCACGTTGTACCCGCCGGTCGATGATCTGCAGTGCCAGGACCAGCAGGAAGCTGACCCCGAACCAGCCGAGGTAGTTGGAAAGCGGGACGCCGTAATGGACCCCTGCAGTCCGGTAGCCGTAGATCTGGCCGAGGAACCAGCGGGACCCCTGCAGCGCAACTGGATCGATGATGATGTCCAGGAAGACCTGAAGCAGTGCCCCCAGGAAGAGAACGGCAAAGGAGCGGCGAATGGCGCGGGTCTCCAGGGTGATCACCCCGCCCCGCCACCCTCTCAAGGGTGAAACGATGAAGAGTGCCGTAGTATAGCTGCAATAGGTAAGAAAAACATAGGAGAGGGAATCGAAAAACGGCACCCCGGCGATCCAGAGCTCGCGGTCGCGGGTCGTATCGATGTAGTAATACCAGCCATAGGGAAAGCCGTTGTTGATGGAGCTGTATTCCGAGGCAAAGGCGATGGCATACCCCAGCACCGTGAAGATGCCGATCTTTTTCCACCCGAGATGGGGCACTGCCGCACAGAGATAGGCAATAAAAAAGGCAAAGACATAGGGACGCATGGTGATGGTGCCGACTGCAATCGAGAGGAACTCGTTCATTTCGTGCTCCCAAAAGGGGAATGGCGCCGGAGAGCGCCATTCCCGTGCAACAGTGATGGAGGATACGTCATGCTGTCATTGACACGCGCAGCACGACCTGACAACAATGCCGGGAAGAGGCATCAGAACAGGGTGCCGACGATGCTCCCCAGGACGGATATGGGACCGGTATCGCCCAGCCCCTCCATGGCTTTTTCAGCCTTCTTGAGGGTCGCGGTGGTATCGCGGTAGAGCTTGTCCTCGTTGACCAGCTTGCCGAGCGTCCCCTGTCCATCATTGATCTTCTGGGTGATCTCCTTCAGATTCTTCGAGGTATCCCGCAGGTCGTTATACAGGATGTCTTCGTTGACCAGTTTGCCGATGGTCCCGTCGCCACGGTTGATCTTGCCGGCGATCTCCTTGATGTCCTTGAAGCCGGCACTCATCTCGTTGACGCCGGTCTTGAGGCCGCTCATGGCGCTCTTGGCCTCGGTATAGAGGGCATCGTCGTTGACCAGCTTGCCGATGGTCCCCTCACCCTTGTCGATCTTGCCGGCAACATTGCGGATGCTGATCACGGCATCGTTGGCATTGTTGTACAAGGCCTTGTCGTTCAAAAGCATGGCCAGGGAGCCTTCACCCCGGTCGAACTTCTCGCTGATGCTCTGGAGATTGGCAATGGAATTACGCAGGTTGTCGCGGTTGTCGTCCAGGATGGCGGATATCTTGTGCATGACCTCGTTCTGGTTCTGGTTCAGCTCCTTGATGAAGACCTTGGCGTCCCTGGACAGGTCGCTGATGTTTTCGACAATGACGTCGATGTTGGCGGAATCCTTCCCCTGCAGAGTTCCCCCCGGTTCCATCAGCGGTGCACCGGGGGACCCCAGGGAGATGCTGAGGAACTGCCCGCCAAGGAGGTTGGTAAGTCGCAGACTTGCCACGCTGTCGGTCTTGACGCGGGTTCCGGGCTTGACGTCAAAGATGATTTCCACGTTCTGGTCCTTGACATTGATCTCCTTGATCCGCCCCACATCGACGCCGGCCAGCCTGACCTGATCGCCGAGCTTGAGCCCGGTAACGCTGGAAAGGTAGGTCTTGAAGCGGATCTTTTTCTCGAAGGGGTTCCACTTCTCGCCTACTTCGAGCAATGCCCCCAGAATGATGAGGCTGATGACGAAGAAGACGCCAACTTTTTTTTCAGTGGTAAATGCCATGGACAAGCACCTTTCTCGCTTGTTGTCAGCGCTACATAAGAAGTCGGGTCAGAAAATAGTCGGCCACAAGGATCAGCATGAAGGAGAGCACCACCGACCTGGTCGTGGAAACGCCGATACCCCGTGCCCCTCCGCTGGTCTTGAACCCGACATAGCAGCAGACCAGCGAAATGATCCCGCCAAAGGCGACCGCCTTTACCAGGCCGGTGCCGATCTCTCTGAGTTTCAAGGCATTGGTCAGGCTGTCATAGTAGGTATAGTATGACACGAAAATCTGCGGGTGGAGGTTGCTGATGATTGCCCCGCCGACGATCCCGATCAGGTCGGAATAGATGACCAGTGCCGGCACGCAGAGCAGGCAGGCGATCAGCCGGGGCATGGCAAGATAGCGGATCGGGTTGATATCCAGGGTCTTGAGGGCGTCGATCTCCTCGTAGACCCGAGTTCACGCACCATGGAATGCCCGACAATGGCGCCGATGATATCCTGACTGCCGTATTTATTGAGCTCGACCCCGGTCTGCAGGGCAAGGACCATCCCGACGAAAAACGCCATGACCGTGGCCACCGGCAGGGTCTCGTAGCCGATGATCATCATCTGGGTCGTGATGCTCGGGATATTGCGGGGGGCTTCCTTGAAGAAATAGAACGTCTGCGCCAAAAGGATCAGCATTTCGCCGATGATCTCATGGAAGCGGATCAGTTTTTTGCCAATACGTTCGAAAAAATTCATGGTTGAATACCCTGACCAGCCGGCAGTGCCTCGGAAGTCGCCGCGTGCGCCGCCCCCCAGGTTATCCCGAAGGGGAGCCAGAAAAGCCGGATCGATTTCCCCTCCCTGCCGGAGCGATAGCGGAACAGGCCTTTGAGCAGGTGCATATCGACCTCTCGTGGCGTGGAGCGATAGCGGAGCAGAGGATACAGCTCGTACATCAGCGAATCCCCTCTCGCCTCATGCCAGTAGAGATTCCAGAGGAAGGATACCGCGGAATCCCCGTTATCTGCCCATCGCTGTGAATAGATACGCCAGAGCGGTGCCCAGCTCTGTTCGATGCCGGGCCTGTCGAGAATAGGCTCCATGAGTGCGGGCAAACCGAACGACTTCACCCCGCCGGCATCACGATTGTATACGAATAACGGCCAGAGGGCAACCCGACGGCGTTCTGTCCCGTCTTTCGGCCACGATTCGGTATTGTCGCTGTAGAGGAAA
Organism: Geobacter sp.; assembly: GCA_016223015.1. GTDB lineage: Bacteria > Desulfobacterota > Desulfuromonadia > Geobacterales > DSM-12255 > Geoanaerobacter. The sequence continues at coordinate 3,808 of JACRPV010000118.1, forward strand.
AAGAGGATACGATCCCGCTCCTGGCGGAACGACTCTGACTGGAGCGTGTCATGCCGGAACAGGGGCCACATGTACCAGCTCTTGCTGCTGCCCGGTTTCTGCTCATGGGAATAAAAGGGGAGATAGCTGTCGACCTGGCGATTTCCCCCCCGCGCCGTCCAGATGAATGGCCAGAAATAATCCCGCTCCGTTTCCTTTTTCGCCCGATCCTCGCTGTAGCCGATGAACGGCCAGAGGTAAGTGCGGGCCGTCTTTTGCGGTGAATCGGTAGCCGCGTAGAGCGGGAACAGCATGAGCTTTTCCGTGGGATTGTCGGTGTCGAGCCCTTTTGTCTCGGACAGGTAGAACGGCCAGAGGACAAAACGCTTGCGATAGACCCCTTCCTTGGCGGACTGCCCGTACAGGGGCCAGACGTGAAAACCCGACTCCCGCTCCCCCTCCAGGGTATTGAAGATAGGGTAAAGATAGTTCCGCGAAGTGGTCCCCTTCTTCACCGTTTTGCCATAGAGCGGGAAAAGGACATAGTGGTACTCGTCCCGCCAGAACCGCTCATAGATATCGCCGTAGATGGGAAAGACCGACGTGTAGGGACCGTACTTCTTCGAGGTGCCGCTGATATAGAAGGGGAAGAACATGCTGTCGCGCTCCTCGCCTTCCCCTTCGTCCTTGCGGTAGCTGTTCTTCTGCACCAGATAGAGTAACTGGAAACGGGTGACCTCTGGCGACGAATCAGTGGCGGCAAGCGGATAGAGATAATTCGTCGATGCGGTTTCTTCCCGCTCGTGACCGATGCGGTAGAACAGGGGGCGGAGAGCGGTCGTCCGCTCGTCCTGTTGCCGTTGTACCTTGATGAGCGGGCCGAGGATCGCCAGGTTGCTGAACCCCTCGCCGGGGCTCTCGCGATAGTCGATAAGCGGCCAGAGCGTGAAGATGGTCCCTTCCCCGCTCTGGGGTTCCGTTGCCGCAGCTGCGCTGGCGGATATCCCCCAGAAAAGGATGACTGCTGCTATCCAGGATAGGTTTGGTTTCTTCATCGGTGTTGTCGCCACCTTCGCAAAGTTCGGCAATTATTTTAGATAACCGGTCGCGAGTCAATCAAAATCATGTACATTTTCCAACTGTAGTATACAGAACATCGCTCAGTGCGCCATGAGAAAGTATACAGAACTGTTGCAGCACAGCCATTGCCCTGGAAACCAGCAAGGGGGAATTCGCCTTCAGCCTCGCCCTCGGCGGCATCCTCATGGCCATTGCCTTTGCCGTCAACCTGGTGCTCAACCTCTCCTGCAGGAAGAACATCCATCTGGTCGCAGGGAGGCTGGTCCCATAAAAAAACCCGCCGGGATCGGCGGGTTTCGTGAACGTCCGGAGCAGGGAAGGATCAGTACTTCGTGTCTGCGTAGTCGACCCATCCCCCGGCCAGGACCAGCGCCCTGTCGAAGGGGGAGATCTCGAAGCTGAAAGTCTCGCTCTTTCCCCCTCCGCTCACGGTGAGCGACTGGGCAGCGATATCGAGGCTCATGGCGACATCGGCATGGCCGGCATAGGCGAACAGGGCATCGATCTTTTCCCTGGGGAGTTCGATGGCTGCCATGCCGCAGTTGAACATGTTCTGGCGGAAGATCCTGGCAAAGGACTCGGCCACGACTGCGGTGACATCATTCACCTCAAAGACCCAGGGGGCATGTTCACGCGAAGAACCGCAGCCGAAATTGGAGCGGCTGACAATGACCCGCGCCGCGCTGGTCTTCTCCCCCTTGGGATCGAAACCGGGGAGCTTGAGGTCCTCAAGGATGTAGGGTTTCAGGTCTTCCTTGGTGATCTCGGTCAGATACTTGGCCGGGATGATCTCATCGGTATTGATGTCCGAACGGTCGAGAAAGAGGACAGGGCCTCCGAACTGTTTCATATGGTCAACTCCTTGGCTGTGAAATGGCGGGACAGATCCTGGATGGCCCTTGTCACGGGCAACCGGGAAACCCCCTACAGGTACTTCCTCGGATCGGCGATCTTTCCTTCAATGGCAGTAGCGGCGCTGGTGGCCGGGGACATGAGATGGACCATCCCCCCCTTGCCCCTGCGG
>JACRPV010000119.1:0-6704 GCA_016223015.1 Geobacter sp.
AAGAGGGAGCCGATAGCACCCCTCCCCAGGGATGGTGACTGCATAGTCAGCAACGCCATCCGACTTCCCGCTCCGGCCAACGAAGAGTTCATCGTAGCAGCGCGTCACCCGGATGCCTCCCGGCAGGTCGAGCGTCCCATTGGGAGGACCGCCGGCCAGCAGCCGGTCGATTGCCTGGAGATGGCAGAACGCAATCCTCCGCAGATCCCCCTTCACCTCGGCAAGTGCCCGGCGATAGATGCGAAATCGCATGCCAGCGACCTCGGCGAGCAGAGCATCCCGCGACAGGGCAACGGCTTCCCCCCGGCAATGCGCCACGGTCGGCCAGCGGAGCGCGACAATAGAGTTCAGGAGCTCTTCGTCAGCTGCCATGAGTGCTGCGGTATCGGCAAGGCGCCGGGAAATGGCCGGGTTATACGTCTCCAGTTCGGGGATGAGGGAGTGACGGACCCGGTTGCGAATAAAACCGGTATCGCTGTTGCTGCTGTCGGTTCTGTAAAAGAGCCCTTTCTCCCGGGCATAGTCTTCGATCTCCGCACGCCCCACATGCAGTAACGGACGGATGCAGTCCCCATTTGTCGAACGAGGGGGCATGGCGGCAAGCCCTGCCGTGCCGCTCCCTCTCAGGAGCCTGAGCAGGACAGTTTCCGCCTGATCGTCACGATGGTGCGCCAGGGCAACGGCCGCGGCACCATATCGCTTTGCAACCTCGGCAAAAAAACGGTAGCGTTCCTCCCTGCCCGCCTCCTCCAGCGAAAGTCTCTGCGCTGCGGCAAGCTGGCGGACTTCCGTGCGTCTGACCTCGAATGCCAGCCCATGGGAGGTGGCAAGCTGGCGCACGAACACCTCGTCGCCGTCGGATTCCTCCCCACGCAGGCAGTGATTCAGATGGGCAACCACGAGCGACAGCCCCAGGTCGGTGCGCGAAACGAGATAGTCGAGAAGCACCACCGAGTCGATGCCCCCGGAGACGGCGACGACAACGGTACTGCCCTGCGGCAGCAGTCCATGCTCGCTGATTGTGTGCCCGGCGATCTCGGACAGTATGTTGCGAAATGGGTTCATGGTTGGTGCCCAAAACAGGAACGCCCTGACACTGGTGACAGGGCGTTCGATCCAAGGTTTGCGGTGTCGAGTCCGGGCCGGGATGTGTCGCAAATCATGATGAACTGGTATTTTTACGACTCAGTGCTGCAGAATGCTCACAAACAGCCGACTGCATGCTAGATTTTGAATGAAAAGCAGTTTCATGTAAAGTCATTTTTAAAGCCACTGCCAGATCGCACAACATCACCCTGGCAGAGGCGGGCACCTATCAGATCTTTCGGAGCAATGCCGATATATCTGTCCGCATGCCTTCATAATCCTGCTCATTGCCCATCTCTCCCATGGAAAGCTGCTTTCTCAAGCGAGAAATCCTGTCGATCAGCGTCTGCACCTCCTTGCCGGATTTGTCGTCCGTCAATGGAGACGTCAGCACCTTTTGCAGATCCAGTTCTGCCTGAGCCAGGGCTCTGTCCGCACCGTCATGGTCCCGCAACGTCCGGGCGGCAATCTCTGCATCGGCAATGTGTAGTTTGGCCTCAATCAAGTCCTGATCGCTGCCGAGGGTTGTCTCTGCTCCATGCCAAGTGGCGGTGAGATAATCATACGACCGCTCTGAAAGCGCAACCGCCCTCTGCCACGTTGCCTTCAGCAAAGATTCGGTCTCCACCCTTTTTGCAGAGGCCTTCACATCGAGGTGGTCGATATCCTTTTCGAGCTGGTCGGCAACCCCTTTTCCTCTGACGTCAAGACTCTGTTTCGCCCTGAGCAGACTCGCCCTGGCCAGGGCAAGATACTCCCTGGCGCTGTTGAACTCTCCCTCGGAATACCGCCAGTAAGCCCTCCAGAAATCTTTTTTCGCATGCTGCAGAGGGGACTGCATGGTAACGATACCTGCCTGTAACATCGATTCCGCTCTCTTGAGCAGCCGTTCGGCCTGCCCGTACTCCTGCCTGTCCACGTACTCCCGTGCCTTTTCCAGGTACGGAATCACCCGTTCCGCTTCGCTGTCCAGATGTGCCAGTGAATCATCGGCAAGCTTCAGTTCGCGCAATGCCTCGGCCTTCTTTCCTTCATTCAGGTAACGCCCGGTCTCCTGCAGATGTCGTTGCGTCTTGTCCACCGGGACATAGTCGGCAATCCGGTTGAGGGAATAAAAAAGTGGCGGCAGGTCGCCAAGGACATCTTTCGGAGTGTCATATTCGAGATGCTTGATGGCAATCTGTATCTGCTGAGAGGCCACACCGGTACTCAAGCGGTTGCTGACGGTCTTGAGCAGCACCAGGGAAGCATCGATCTTTTCCTTGGCTGCAGCAGGGCGATTTTCATGAAGAAGACCCCGGGCCGTTGCAATGTGATACACAGCCATGACCGAAGTCCGAATGATGGTCGATTCCTCATCGTCCGGCACCTCCCGGTAGAGTTCGCGCGGCGAGATATTGGGGGCAGCCAGTGCCATTGAGCCCAAGACACAAGAACAGCAGAAGACGATAATCCCGATCATGATACGATTCAGCATACGCTCCTCCTTTTCGGTGCCGCGCAGACATCAGTCGGTTCCTGCATGATTGCAGTCTCTTTTTATAAATCTATCAAACTTTTCGCTTGCTGCACCAGCCATAGGAAAAAGCGTAAGGACCGTTGCTCTACGGTAGATTCACTGATCTTGTGGGATACAGAGCCGTCAGATCCGGTCGCGGCGGACGGAAAAGCGCAGCTCTGCAGTGGTGACACGGCTCAGGCCGGTATAGAGAAGGATCGACAGCCAGATGACCTGCAGGCTGATGATGATCGTCGGGGACCAGAAGATGGCCAGGCCGGCGGCCAGGGAAAAACGAGCCGGCATGTCCGGCAGGAGCAGCATGGCCCCCCAGGAATAGGCAATCGCCACAATCCCCATGATCTGGTAGGCGGAAAGCGAGCCGGTCCCCCGGTAATCCGCCCTGAGCAGTTCCGAGGCGAACCGCCACCCCTGGGTAACGGTTATGGAGAGGGCAAAGCTCGCGCCAAAGGCGCCCTGCACGAACAGGAGTATGGCAGCCATGCCGCCGGCGACATGGACCAGCGAGGTGAGAATCTGGACCGGGACGACCGCAACCCCTGCCATCTCCCCTGCATAGGCGATCTTTTTCGTCTCCACGGAGAATACCAGGGCGATGGGGGCAAACAGGCGGCGCATCGCCGGACTGCAGGCGTCGACCGGTTTGCCGTAACAGCAGCCGAAGCTGAGACAGGCCAGTCGCCCCAGCCCTTCACCAAAGGTGTAGGCAATGGAAAAGGCGGCCAGCGTGGCAAGCGGCGGCAGGTGCCGGCCGCCATCCCCCCCTGCCCTGTTCATGGCCATGATGACCCAGGGGGCGAGAATAGTGCCGACAAAGACCGCCCCCCAAACCGTGAAGGCATGGGCCTTTTTCTGGACCAGGCACTGCCAGCCCCCCCGGAAGCAGCAACAACACGCTCACGGCAATCAGGTAGGCGTTGGCCGTCAGGAGGCCGTACCAGGTGAGGTTTATGCCTTGCCAGACACCATCGGCACCCTTGGCAATGGGAAGAACTGCGGCGAACTGCCACTCTTCACGAGGCAGGGTCCGCGCTCCCCACCGGACATATGCCAGGCACGAGAGGGTGAACAGTGCGAGAAAACCGTATTCTGTCATCGTCGGCTCCTTTGCCATGCATCGTCACAAGGTTACCGTGCGGATGCGATAAGAGAACGCACCTGGACGTCCGTTTCCGCCAGGGGCCTGCCGAACCCGAGGGAGAAGCGGCTGGAGACATCGGCGCGGAAGCGGTTCAGGACAAGGTCTTCGGCAAACGAGATGCGCCCTTTCTGGAACAGCAGGATGTCCGTGCTGCTGCCGGGGCGATAGAGGCTTTTGGTCTGGCCGCGGCTGAGGAACATCCCCTGCCGGAGCGGCACGGGGTCCCGGTACTCCTCCTCGCTGCAGCACTGGACGATGTCACCGATCATAAGTGCCACGACCTCGACCATGGCAACCAGTCCGACACCGGTCCCCCCCCTGACGTCGCTGTTGATAATCGTCACCACCCGCCGGTTTTTCGAATAGGGAGTCGCTTCGGCAACCACGGCGGCGGGGTTGCAGGCATGGTGCGCCCCGTCCAGTTCGTAATAATCCACCACGGCCCCAGATACCGGCGCATGGTTGTAATGATACTTGTCCGGTGTCAGCCGGAACACGGCAAAATCCCCGCCGGCAAAGGCGTGCAGCCACTCGGGGCTGTCATGCCCCAAAAGCTCCGCAAAACTGAAGAACTTGTCCTTGATGCGCAGGTCGGATGTCTCCTCCAGCGAACCCACCAGGCAGCGGGCATCAGCCGGAGATACCGCCACGCGCGGGTCGTCGGGCATGGGACGGCATTCCCAGAAGCGGATCTGCCGTTCAAACACCTTGCGCGGCGTATTCAACCCGGCAGGCCCTGCCACGCATTCGTCGAGATCCACCCCGCACGAACGGAGAAAGGCCTCCTGGCCGCCGATACCGCTGCCGAAAGGGAGATCGTAGTTGATGAAGGCCAGGATCTCCGATATCCGCTCCGTGGTCAGCAGCCGGAAAAGCGCCGGGGCGTTCTCCCTGACACCGTGGTAGAGGAGATGCACCAGCCTGTCCGCGAAGAGCCGCTCGGTCTGAACCCGGCCGGTGCTACGATCGACGTACTGATGGGGGAGCTGCCCCATCGGCCTGTCTTTCATTGATGAAACGTGCTGCGCTGTCTGTGTCATGGTGCACCGTGGAAAGGGTTAGTACGATCAATTGCCGAAGCGTTGCCGCATCGAGCCGTTCCTGCATCAGGTCGGCGTGGATGGCACGGAGAAAGGAACAGGCCCCGTTACCAAGCGGAAGTGAGCCGAGCAGGGATCTGGCATGCCCATCCCCTTCCCTGGTCGAAAGCTCCAGCTGCGAACAGTCGTCCAACAGGGATGCATAGGCTTCTTCCAGGTGGCTCAGCCGCAGGGTATCGCGGTAATGGTGCTCCGCAGCCGCATTGAATTCGGAGGCATCCACCCTGAGCGGATCTTCCACCCCCATGCCGTTGAGAATCCCCTTGGTCAGGCGTCCCGCAGCCGACATCTCACCGGGATCCACGAGCCGCTCCCGCAGGTCCCGGATCGTCTCGCCCAGACCGAGCATCTCCACCAGATCGGCGCCTTGTTCGCTGATGAATTCGACGAGGGCGAGCCGGTATGCGGCAACCGGGACCCGGATGTAGCCGGGATAGCGCCTGCTGGGGCGGGTTCCCTTGACCCGCTCGATGATGCGGCGGAGAAAGAGGTTGCCGGTCTGCCTCCGGACGAAAAAGGTGGGGATGCCGATGGCCGAAGCAAAAAAGACCTGCCGCCGTTCGCTCTCCAGCGAAGGGTCGTCTGGGATCATGGCATGGTGCAGGTCTCCCTGGGCGATCAGCTTGAAGGCCAGGGCCGTCAGCAGCAACTGCAGGTCAACGGCATTGGCCATATCAGTGCCCAGGCTCGGAAACAGGCTGTAATAGCGCCCCTCGAAACCGGTGAACCCCATCTTGTCGAATTCCCGCAGCTTGTAGAGGAGATAGACCGACATCTGGTCGTCGAACACCCCCAGCGAAGCCAGGTCCCGCCGCAGCTTGTCGCCATTCCCCGGCCGGCCGTCCAGGGCCGGGCTGCGCGAGGTGCTGAGGAGACAGACCAGGTAGTCCAGGAGCCGGTAATCGGCGACAAAATCACCCTTCAGACCGAAAACCGTGCTGACGAGCCGATCGATCCAGGGCGGGCCGAACGGGGTGACCGGCTGCCCGAAGACCGAGAGGCTGGCCTTCTTCTTCCAGCGCCGCCAGATCATCCGAAGGTGCGTGTAGTCGAGTTCATGGGGAAGAAAGCCCAGGGCCAGCTCCGGATGGAAATCGGTAAAGGCGAGGCGATAGGGAGCGGCGCTGTAGGTGCCGACGAACAGCGGAAGGAAATGCTCCACCATCTTGATGACCAGGTCACCCAGCTGCTTTTCGTGCAGGAAGGTGAACCCGGACCGTGCATCGGACAACAGGGCAGCCATGCGCCTGCTGCCGAGGCTGACATGGGTGCCGTTGTTGGCCAGGCTGACGTTGGAGACCGTGGGGAGCACCACCAGATTGTTGACGACCTGGTGGCAGAGCTGCATGTAGCGGTATTTCTCTTCCCCCCGGTCCCAGCCGGAAAGGCAGGGGCTCATGAACAGCTCGCGGTAAAAACTGTCTGAGATCAGTCCGTTCAGCTCCTTCTGGCGAATGGGGGGATGGGGAGCGAAATAGATCAGCGCGTGCTGGCCGCTCTCCTTGAGGGCAAAGCGCTCATTGGCATACATCAGCAGAAACTGGGTCAGGAGAAAGCGCTTCCCCGTTTCCCTGGCGAGCGCCATGCCGGTTCCCGACTCCTTGCGCAGAGGCACCACATGAAAGGAAAAGGTTTCGGGAGAGGTGTTGTCGTTCAGGTAATGCGTCATGAGCCGCCGGCCGGTCTCACGCACCTGTGACGGCATGGCAGCCTGCGTACCGAGGAGATCGGCAAGGGCGATCTTGAGGAGATAACTCACCGGCAGACGCACCTGTTCCTCGCCAGCGGTATCGAGCGCGAGAAAACGGGACGCATCGCTACGCCGGCCCGCCGAAGGATCGGTTCGGTAAGCCTGCAG
>JACRPV010000119.1:6801-14633 GCA_016223015.1 Geobacter sp.
TCGGTCAGCCTGCAGGTCCTGCTCCAGGATCTCCCTGGCATAGGTGGAGAGAAGACGCGCGGGGAACCGGACCCAGCTGTTTTCCCAGACCCCCGCGGGATTCTCCTCCAGGAACCGCTCCAGTTCGGTTACCAGGCGGCGCGGCGAATCCCCGGCCACCACCCGCTTCGCCATATTGGCAAAGTAATCCGACTGTTCGATGAGCCGCGGCAGATCCACATCCTGTCGCCGCCCGGCCACGGCGACCTGCAGCTCGGTCTCGCTGCCGGCCGTGGCATCGTCGAGCGAAAACGGCAGGTTAGCCAGGTTCGCCCTTCCCCCTTCGCCACTCCAGCCCAGACGGGCCAGCAGTTCGCGCGTGCCATGCATCGAAATGCCGCGCCCACCTGCATGGAGAGCGGCGTCAGGGGTAACCAGCACCAACGGCTTTTGTCTTGACACCGGGATGATCTCGCTCTCTTTCCTCATTGGATGAGCATCATCGTAGCACCCCTCTGTCAACGTCATGTTACGGTTATGAAAATTATGGTTACACATAGGGTTGACCGCGAAGAGCTCAACCTTTGCGTAAACCTTTGAGATGTTGTCGTTGATTGTTGCGATTGCGTGACGTGCCGTCGTTCCCCTGCCCTCCTGAAAATGAAAAGCCCCGAGGATTCCCCGGGGCGTCGTTTCATCAGGTGCGGCGTCAGCAATGTTTCTGTCAGAACCATCCCTTTTTCTTGAAGATATAGATGGGGAGCACGCCGGACAAGACCATCAGGCAGATTGCCAGCGGGTAGCCCAGTTGCCACTCCAGCTCGGGCAGAATTCGGAAGTTCATGCCGTAGATGCTGGCGATGAGGGTCGGCGGCAGGAAGATGACCGACATGACGGTGAAGATCTTGATCACCTTGTTCTGTTCGACGCTCAGGTGGTTGAGGAACAGGTCCTGCAGGAAATCGAGCCGTTCGAAATTGAAGTTGGCGGTCATCACCAGGGAGTTCACGTCCTTGATCATGGTGGTGAACTCCCGCCGCAGGTCTTCCGGAATCCGCCGGCTCTTGAGCAGGGCAGACAGGATCCGCTGCTTGTCGATCAGGTTCTCCCGGATGGTCATGTTCATGTCCTCGAAAGAGGTGATGTATTCGAGGAACGAATCACGATCGGCAATGGACTTGAGATTATGGCGGCTCGCGCTGACGATCTCCTTGGCGAGCGCCTCCAGGATGTCGGCATCCAGTTCGACCCGCTGCTCGATGATGCCTGCGAGGACATAGACCCCGTCCCTGAAGGCGCTGGGGGTCAGGATCACCTTGCGGGAGAATTCGGTAAAGAGGCGGAGTTCGCTGAAACGGATGGAAACCAGGTATTGATTGCAGAGGGTGAAGGAGACCGTTTCGTTGATATAGGTGTTGTTGTCCTGCTTGAGCAGGAAATAGGTATTGATGGTGATACTCAGGTCATCTTCCCAGTAGCGGGCGCTATACTCGATCTCTTCGGTCTCCTGCCTGGTCGGGAGTTCCAGGCCGAGGGTCGTCTCGACTGCGGCGATCTCCGCCGCAGACGGAGAAATCATGTCTATCCAGACGACATTGTCGAAATTGGTCGAGAGGAATGTGTCCGTGTCGATCGTTGCCGGCTTGATGCGGCCGTCTGCGCGGGAATATACCTTGATCATCGGGCACCACTTCCAGGGTCATGTCACTATCGTGGCGAGCATACCAGCACCGGCGGATACACGCAACCATGCAGTACATAACCTGCGGATTGAGACGGCACCGCACTATCCCACTGGTGTCAAACGGGGAAAAAGAGGAAACGTCCCCTGCTTGATCGACAGGGAACGGCCAGTAAAGGAGAAGTCAGTGATGGAGCAATTCCAGGCGGACGGGCAGCGGTTCGGAATCCCAGGTGACTTCGGGGTAGAGGGATTTATCCAGCCGGAGATAGGTGCCGTCGATACCGGACTCTGCCCACCAGCATTCGGCACCTCTCAGGGGGGCTTCGGCAAACAGGTACAGGTCGTTGTTCTTGTCCCTGGCAATGAACATGGGCACTCCTTTCCCGCTTCACGGTTCTTGAGTCTGTGACTCCCTTAGCAACTTCGGGTGACTATTGCAAGTAACAATTTCGTTACATCCCTCCTTCGCCCTCCCGGTTGTGGTACAATTCCCGGGAAAGCACCGACAGCCCGCAAGGATGACCTGCATGAACGACTATGTTTTCAATGCCTACGCCCATGACGGCGAGATCGACCTGAACAGGATAGCTGCCAGCCTGAAGGTCGGCAAAAAATACAAGTGGGAAGACCCCCTGGTCCTGAGCCCCCTGACCCTTGAACTGTATGACGGAAAAACATTCGCTGCCCAGCGGGTCTATCTCTACTACTTCGGAGCTGCCGTCTTTTTCAATTGTCCCGACGACCTGATCGCCCTGTTCTACAGGAACATCGCCAAGGCCACCGATGCGTTCAGAACCCCCAGGAGCCAGACATACCGGGAAAACTACTCCCTCCAGGTCAGCGAAGTCGAGAAGACCGCGGTGACGAACGACTGCGCCATCATGCAGAAAGAAGAGGCCGTCTATGTGGACATCATCGCCTATACCCTTGCCAAGTCGGTCGCCCTGGAACAGGTCGAGGCGCGGGTCGAGATCGTGTTCGACAAGATGGAGGAGATCATCGCCAAGCTCGATCGGGGCCAACTGGCGGTCCCGGACAGTGAACTGGCACGCACAGCAGCAACGATCCTCAACTTCAAGTACCGTTCGCTCTCCCACATCATGATCCTCGACAAGCCCGACGTGACCTGGGACATCGAGGAGGCAGACCGGTTCTATTCCACCCTGGCCAATTTCTTCGAGCTGAGTCAGCGGTACAGCCAGATCAAGCACAAATCGGACACTCTTCTCGACATCACCGAGGTCTTTACCGGGCTTTCACATGCCCGTCGCTCCGCCCGCCTGGAATGGATCATCATCATCCTGATCGCCATAGAGATCGCCCTCTTCCTGCTGGAAATGGCCCGCGGCTGACCGTTCGCCACGTCGGCAGAATCCATCCCCGTAAAGCCGTTATCCCCTTTTCACGAGACTCTTCGACACAACCTCGTAGACATCGCGCGGCAGTGCCGGTAACGCGAGAATCCGCTCCAGTTCGGCACGCATGAGGGCCTGGCGACCGCTGTCGAAGCGGTGCCAGCGGGTCAGGGGTGTGAGAAGCCGGGCCGCCACCTGCGGATTCACCGGGATGAGGCGGCCAAGCTGCTCGCCCAGGAGGCGATAGCCGGCGCCGGAGCGGTCGTGGAACCGGACCTGGTTCCCCTGGCTGAAAGCGCCCACCAATGCCCGAAAGCGGTTGGGGTTGGTCAACTCGAAGGCCGGATGCTCCAGCAGGCCGGTCACCTCTTTCAGGGTGTCGGGAAGGGTCGAGGTGGCCTGGAGGGAAAACCACTTGTCGATCACCAGCCGGTCGTCCTGCCAGCAGTCGTAGAAACCGGCGAGGATATCGCGCCGTTCGGGACAGTTGCAGGAGCAGAGCGGCACCAGCGCCCCCATGGTATCGGTCATGTTGTCGCTTCCCAGGTATTGGGCAATGCAGAGGTCGATGATCTGCTGCTCCTCCAGGGTCATGAGGTAGGCGAGGCAGAGGTTTGCCAGCCGCCGCTCGCCGGCCCGGCCATCGCTCACACCATAGTGCGCCTCCGGGCGGCATGCGGCCCGAAGCGCGAGGAATTCCTCCCGCAGCTCCGTTGCCAGGGCACGACGCACAAACTGGCGAACCGCATGGATCGCATCCGGATCGCACACAGGCAGAAGTTCTGCCAGGTAAGCCTCTGCAGGCAGGGTGAGGGCTTCTGCCTGAAACGCCCGGTCCGCCAGGTTGCCAGTCAAAAGAGCCCGGAAGGCCGTCAGAAAGCCGGGATCGAGGCGAAGTTCCCGGCCTGCCTGCCAGTCTGCCACCAGGGTGAGGAGCAGGTCTGCCGCCAACTGCTGCCCCGCCTCCCAGCGGCAGAAGGGGTCTGGTTCGTGGGCCATGAGCAGCACCAGGTCGTCGTGCCGGTATGGATAGGAGAGATGCACTGGCGCGGAAAAATTCCGCAGCAGGGCCGGCACCGGCTCCGAAGCCAGACCGGTGAAAACGAAACTCTGCTCGTCGGACAGAAGCTCCAGGAGCCGGGTGGTCTGTCCCGACTCCTCGCCTACTGCCAATTGCCGGCCTTCCCGGCTGAGAAGCCCCATGAGGAGCGGGATCTGGAGCGGCTTCTTTTCCGGTTGCCCCGGTGTCGGCGGAGTCGATTGGCGGACCGTCAGGGTGAAGGTCTTGGCAAGAGGGTCAAAGCTGCCGCTCGCCTCGATCACGGGGGTACCGGCCTGGCTGTACCAGAGGGTAAACTGCCCGAGATCGCGGCCGCTGGCATCGGCCATGGCCCGGACAAAGTCATCGACGGTCACGGCCTGGCCGTCGAAGCGTTCGAAATAGAGATCCATCCCCTTCCTGAACTGCTCGGGGCCGAGAAGGGTCCGAAGCATCCGGATCACCTCGGCACCCTTGTTGTAGACGGTGGCGGTGTAAAAGTTGTTGATCTCCATGTAGGAGTCGGGTCGGACCGGGTGGGCCAGGGGGCCGGCATCCTCGGGGAACTGGATGGTCCGCAGGTAGCGGACATCGGCGATCCGCTTCACCCCGCGGGACTCCATGTCGGCCGAAAACTCCTGGTCCCGGAAGATGGTCAGCCCCTCCTTCAGGGAGAGCTGGAACCAGTCGCGGCAGGTGACCCGGTTCCCGCTCCAGTTGTGGAAGTATTCGTGCCCCACCACCTCCTCGATCGCCTGGAAGTCGTCGTCGGTCGCGGTCTTCGGGCTCGCCAGCACGTAGCGGGAGTTGAAGATGTTGAGCCCCTTGTTCTCCATGGCCCCCATGTTGAAATCGTCCACCGCCACGATCATGTAGATATCCAGGTCGTACTCCCGCCCGAAGGTCTCCTCGTCCCAGGCCATGGCACGGCGGAGCGACTGCAGGGCATGCGCCCCCTTGTGGCGGTTCTGCTCCTGCAGATAGAGATGCAGTGCCACCTGCCGGCCCGAGCAGGTGGTAAAACCCTCCTCGATACGGGCCAGATCGCCGGCAACCAGGGCGAACAGGTACCCCGGCTTCCTGAACGGGTCGTGCCAGGTCGCATAGTGGCGGCCATCCGGGAGTTCACCCTGGTCGATACGGTTGCCATTGGAGAGCAGGACCGGGTAGCGGGTCTGATCGGCAACGATGGTGGTGGTGAATACCGCCAGCACGTCGGGGCGGTCCGGGTAATAGGTGATCGACCGGAACCCCTCGGCCTCGCACTGGGTGCAAAACATGCCGTTGGAGCGGTAGAGCCCCTCCAGAAAGGTATTATCCTGGGGTCGGAGCTCGGTCACCACCCCCAGGGTGAACGCATCCGGCACCTGGGCGATTGTCAGCTGTTCGGCACTGACCGTATACTGCTCCGCCGCCAGCAAGACGCCGTCGAGGCTCAACCGCTGCAGGACGAAGCGATGGCCATCCAGCACCAGGGGCCGCTGACCGGCCGTCCGGTCGTAGTTTGCCCGCAGCGTAAGGCGGGAGATCACCGTGGTTGTCTCCTCTCCCAGCTCGAAGCTGATCTCGATGCTGTCGACCAGATAATCGGGGGGAGTGTAGTCCCGGCGGTACACGGTGCGGTGGTTGGCGTCAGTCATGCCATCTCCTTATCCGGCTAGTGAAGGTGAGTTCTGCGGAAACATCTCTGTCCCACAAATCGTCTCGAATGTTCAAGCATATTCTTCTGGTGTCGAGCCGTGCGGTCAATCAGTCGCCTCTGACGAACCGTTGCCCGATCAGCATCAGGATTGACCCGCAAAGGCCGGCCAGGAGCCAGGCCGGGCTTACGAGCAGTGCCAGCAGAACGCCATCCAGCAGGGGGATGCCGGCTAGCATCAGGGGGATCACCGGGAAGGGAAAGGAAGCCGCTCGGGCATTTTCGTGGCGGGCAACAAGGCTGATGCAGACGACATAGGCGAACTGGAGCGCACCGGCAAGCGCCGGAAGCGCCGATAACCGGCCGGTCGCTGCCAGGGCGGTCACGGCAAAGACGAGCAGACGGCATAAGGCCATCAGGAGGACACTGAGTGGATTCCGTTTGTGGCGGAAGTCGTACCAGACGATGACGGCCATCAGGAGGATTGCAGCCAAAAGCCCCTCAACATGGGGAGCGGCCAGAAAGGGGAGCGTTCCGGCCGTGAATAAGGCAAGCGTCAGGAGTAAGGCCCCGCGGGGCGTCACCGTTCCCGACGGGATGGGGCGAGAGGGGCGGTTAACCCTGTCGTACGCGGCGTCGCAGAGGTCGTTCAGGCAGATGCCGGCAAGATAGTAGCAGGAGAGCGCAAACGCCGGGAACAGGTAGCCCTGCCATGAAAACCGGCCCGTAGCGAGCAGCAGGGCACAGAGGACATTGGTCCAGACGCTCGGCAGGTTGGTGACCCGGCAGAGGTCCAGGTACCCCTTGATGGTGATGCGAAACGCCACGGTCACTCCCTGAAGAGGTGGTCGAGCAGCAGCGGGTAGACGCCGGTGGCCAGGATCGATCCGCTGTCGAGCAACCGGGGCTCGCTGGTCATGAAGAGCGGCCCCTGATCCGGATGTTCGGGGATTATCCCGTGTGAGCCCTTTACCAGTGAGGCATCCAGCGGGATCACATCCATCAGGTAGCGAAAGCCGAGGAGCTTCTTCGCCAGGGTCCAGGCGATCCGTGCCTTGGGCAGGGAAATGGCGGGATCGATGAAGAGTTCGCACGGATCGTATCCCGGTTTGGCGTGGATGTTCACGGTCCGGGCATAGTCGGGGGCCCTGGCGTCGTCCTGCCACCAGTAATAGGTAAACCAGCTTCCCGGAGCAGCGACCAGCACCAGGTCGCCCGACCGCTCGTGGTCCAGGCCGGCGGCACGCTGCTCTTCCCTCCCCCAGACCTGCCCGATCCCCTCGACGCGGGAGAACAGCGCCTTCACCGCCGGGATGTCCCTCTCCTCCCTGACGTAGAGGTGGGCAATCTGGTGATCGGCCACGGCAAAGGTCTTGCTGGTGTACGGCTCCAGGTATTCCCGCCCGAGATCGACCTTCAGGGAGAGAAATCCCGCCTGCCGCAGTATCCGGTTCGGGTGAACCGGCCTGGAAACCGGGGCAATGCCGTACTCCGAGAGGACGATCACCCGGCAGCCCCGGTTCATGAAGAAATCGAAGAGCTCCCCGCAGAGCGCATCGATCTCCTGCAGATCCGTGCCGATCTCTCCTGCGGGACCGAGCCGCTGCAGGCAATAGTCGAGATGCGGGAGGTAGACCAGGTGAAGCGTCGGCGCAAAGCGCTCCTCGATGGCCATGGCAGCAGCGCCGATCCACTGACTGGCACGGATGGAGGTTGCCGGCCCCCAGAACTGGAACAGGGGGAACTGGCCGAGGTCGCGGCTGAGGCTGTCGCGCAGCTCCAGCGGCACGGTGTAGCAGTCCGGGAGCTTGCGGCCATCGGCGCAATAGAGGGGGCGCGGCGTCACGGACCAGTCGACGTCGCTGTTCATGGCAAACCACCAGCAGCTGTTGGCGACGGTGAAGGCAGGGTTGCGGCGGCGCGCCTCGTGCCAGATCTTCTCCCCCCGGACCAGCCGGTTCGACTGCTTCCAGAACAGGACCTCCCCCAGATCCTTGTCGTACCAGCCATTGCCGACGATCCCATGCTCCGAGGGAAGCCTGCCGGTCAGGTAGGTCGCCTGCACCGGGCAGGTGATGGCCGGGACCATGGAATCGACCGTTGCGCAGGCAGTGCCGAAGCCGTTCAGACGCGGGG
>JACRPV010000116.1 GCA_016223015.1 Geobacter sp.
GGATCAGGGTGCGGCGGTCCTCGTAGCGGTGCGGGAGGAGATAGAGCGCCTCCTCCACCGTGGTGATCCCCGTCTTCTTCAGGGTCTCGGCCAGCTTCGGCCCCACCCCCTTGATGAACTGGATGGAGGTCTCCAGGTTTTTGCGGTTGATGGACTGCTGCAGGGTCGGCTGGGGAGGCGGCGGAGCCCTGCGCACCGGTGAGAGGACGAGCCGCCCCTCACCGTCGATCTCCACGGAGAGACGGTCGCCCGGCTTCAGGCCGAGCTGCTGCACCAGTTCGCCGGGAATGGTGAGGATATTGTTGTCGGTGAGTGTGATAATGGGCATGGTATGGGAGCCGGGGCATGCACCGGCAGAGGAATAGTACCATTCATGAGGCGATTCGTAAATATCGCGATGCGCGGTCGTGCAGATGGAGCTCAGATGGCCTGGCGCCGGAAATTAATCCGCACAAGGTTTTGCCTGCGTTTGCTTTGCAACCAGCTGAATATGATACCGTTTATTCTACCGTCAAGCCGTGTTAGTATGTGCGCGCTGGTCAAGTCAGTCGGGATATCGTGAAAACCAGAGACACGTCCATGGTTTCGTAGATACTATGACGGCTCTGGAGCTGAACCGGATAAGCATATACAGGTAGATGAAACGTGATAACTGGGAATATTGGCAAAAGCATCTATATTTAGATGACAGGCAGTCATATACATATAGATGCAAGCATCTACATGTATATACAAGCATCTACATATAGATACCACCCCCTAACTGGTGATTTACGAGTTATCCAAAGAGTCACAACCCCACAAAAGAGGAGGCAACAAAAATGGAAACTTCAAAAATGGTTATGCTCGGTTACGTTTTAAACGGTGCAATTGATTCCGGAAAAAGTATTGCACTCGGTACAGTAGAAGATGCAATTTCAGACGGAACCATCATTGATTTCATAAACTCTGAACTTCAAGAGTTTCATCCATTTGCCGACTTTGACAAGAAAGAACAGTCATCACTCGTTGAATCATGGCAATCCCTGCTTAATGTTGCCGACTCGCGCCGCAAATTTTTGGTATCCAACTCAGGACTTTGCCTTCTTGTGGCGTATTGTTTCCAATTGATTGCCGACAATGAGCGGGACAAAAAGTAAATTCAGGAGAATCTGAAAAAGCGACTCCTACACCAAGAGGGCAAACTGTAATCGGAGCTTTATATTTCTTTGCCAGGTCCAGAATGATTGCTTTCTGCCCGGTTGTGGTTCCTGTGACATTGAATTTCAAGTAAACGTCGGTTGTAAAACCATCGGGGTCTACAAATATTTCTGCATCCATGTCTTTACTCCTTGCACTTCCCCCAGAGAAGGAGGAAGTAGTGGTGGGTTGAGGCGCCGATGATGTATAACCATCGGCACGACCCGCCCGAAAAGACGGCGGGTCAGCCTCAGCCTCGTTATGTGAAAAATAAAATTACTTCCGATAGCAGAAAAGATACATCCCTATAGCAACTCCGATATAACCATACAGGAGCCACCCAAATGCAACCCAATCAACAGTCAGAGAATGGAGCCATTCCACCATTACCACCACCTCCTTTAGTGACCGGAGAAGATAAAGTAAAAATACTTCTTCACCAGTACAGCACCATAGTTGATGTTTATAAACACAATTTAGATTTAGTATTAAAAGCAAATATATTCATTTACGCCATAACAGGATCAATTTTATCGTTCTACATGTCGAAGCCAAATACAGGAATAATGAAGTTTGCTTTAATATTTCCCGCCATCTTGAATGTAAGCTATTCTTGGTTCTTCTTTTATTCAGCTGACCACGTTAAATATTTCCACATGGATATTGTAGAAATAATAAAAGCGTTAGGGTTAATATCGTGCCCGAATGTTTTATTCTTAAAAAAGACATTACAAGTCTCTGCATGGCTATTGTTGTTAGTGTCAATAGGATTGTCCCTGATAACAATATTCAGATGACACATAACCAGAAAAATGCACTCAGTCGGACGCGGAAAAAGCCCCGCGCCGCTGGTGATTTTCCGACCCGTTCTGCGGTCGCTGCGCTCCCGCAGAACGGGGCCGCGAGCTGTACCCAGCTCGCCGTTCCGCGACGCGCTGACCCGCGCCGCAGAACAGCGACCTGGAGCGGACCTACGCTACGACGCGATAAAACCGCGCCTTCACTCCGGCCGCTCAGCTCGCGGCCCCGTTGTACGGAGGTAAACGAATGAAATTTTCACCTGGCACTGTTTCGAAGATTTTGTGGCATTTCACGGGTGGCCCGATTTGGGATAATAACCTGAACAAACAAGGAAAAGAATTAAAGTCAACTCAAGCTGCCTTCAAGGCACTTTGCGGAATTATTGATTCTAAAGAATTAAGGACTGGAAGTTATCATGAATTGGTCAAAGTGGTTGTTTCTAAAATACGACAATACAATACAGTAACAAAAACATTTGAGACTAAAGAAAATCAACCAGTAATAATCAAATCAAGTCCAGTATGCTGCGTCGCGGATATACCGATACAGCACCTCAGCTACCATTCGCGTCGGTACGGAAAGATGGCGATTGGCTTTTATCGGTCATCAGGAGTTAAGGCCGGATTTAATCCGGTAATGTATACGTTAGAACATTCCTCACTTTCAAATTCTCTTCATGACGGCTATCGCGCGATTGAAAGTACCGATCCATGGAGTGCGAAATCTGCCTTAGAAGATTTAGAAAGTAATGCTTCTGAGATACTTGAAGAAAACAAAGTAGATGATGCAATTGACATCTCTTCTGTCGAATCCGAACTGGATTGTATTGAAGTTGGTTATGAGAGAGTAAAGAAAAACTATGAGAATTTTCTTGCTTACGTAAAAACCTTTGATCAATCTGAGTTTGATTCAATTTACTGCGAACGTGAGTGGCGGTGTACTTGTACATTTATATTTGATGTAAAAGATATTGCAATGGTGGTGTTGCCTAAAGATCAAGATGGAAGAAATTACTATGAAGAGTTCATAAAAATTGCCAGCCTGCCAAGAAATGTACCCATACTGTGCTGGGAGGACTTGATTGAGCACTAACAGATTGTAGTCACAGTCACTGAGTGGGTATGCATTGTTCAACCAGGTCGGTGGAGCGGTGAGTCCCTCTCACCGCCCGAGCCGTTATGCAGAAAAGAGGAGAACCTTTATGGCACGTCAAACTGTGGAGCTCCCCAGCATTACTTTTCAATCGAAGACAGTGGCCACAGCATTCTTTCGCCGAATGCTCAATCGCTATCGCGATGGGGAAGAGTTAACCCAGGATGACGACGCTATCTTATTCGAACTACTGCAACGTCATCCCGATGCAGAAAAAATAGGCGTTGGCGTAAAGTTGTTTTATCGCGACAAAACACCTGATTACCCGACAAGCTGTTTTCACATAGAGCGTATAGATGGCTCTACAACAGATTTCTCTTATCCGACATGCATTTCTGCGACTTCGTCCACCCTCGCTCAGCAGTTCTACGAGGCATGTCGGAATGCGGTATCGGAGAATTTAACTCGACAAAAAAATACGCTGTTTAAAGAAGCTGGCGGCAAAATGAGATGCTCGAAAACCGGAGATATAATTACGATTGATGAGGCGGACTATCGCCACACTACACCAAAGTTTCGAGAAATTGTCAGTGATTTCATTACCGAAAACAATATTACCATCTCCCCAGAAATGGTTACGAGTAGTGCTGACATGCAGTACGCAACTAGGTTTGTAGATTTAAAGATTAAAGACTTATTTGTACGCTACCACACGGCTAGAGCTAATTTGGCAATGTTTAGAAAACACGAACGCTAGACTTGTCCACTCACCGCAGAACCGACACTAAATAAAAACAGCGTGTGTAAAGAGTAACCAATGGCCGATAGTCTCCAGTTCGAAGAAATTGCAAAACGTCTAGCTAGGATGTGTTCGCAGAAGCCGACCGATCTTGCGGCATACTTCTTGACTGCTGACAAAGCGGTGACCTTCAAGGACACGCAAACCACTGCTCGTTGTCATGTCCTTCGCCGTGATGGAAATGGTGCGCCGCGTGTGAATGGCCTCGCAAGTCTACTCGGCCACAAAGTTGTTGACTATGCAATGCCTAGGCGTGACATCAAAATTGCCGCAGAAGCTTTTCGTTCCACTAGGTCAACAGCGGGCTTTGTTGCGCTTGCAAAGAAAGCGAGCAGGTTATTCACGCACATCAAGGAAACAGGTGAGGGAGGAGAGCTTTTGCTCTACCTTCTTGCTGAGGCATATCTAGGTTTCCCACAGGTAATCTCGAAGATGCATTTAAAAACCAACCCGCAGGTACATTATCACGGCGTAGATGGTGTTCATGCTTCTGTGGATCCAGTAACCGGCCTACTTGCTCTCTGGTGGGGAGAATCGAAACTCTATGCCTCCCTGCGGGACGGCATACGTAACTGCCTTGATAGTATCTCGCAATACGTTGTTCCCGATGCACCTGATGGCTCGCCTGTAGAAAGAGACATTGACCTGCTATCGGCTTATGCCGACATAATCGACCCCAACCTTCTTGCAGCGTTTAAGAAATACCTCAATCCTGATGATCCACACTTCAATAAAGTACAATATAGAGGAATTTGTTTAGTGGGATTTGACCTAAATGATTATCCAAAAGCTGAGTCAGAAGATCCCGTCAAATTTTCTGGTGAAGTGATTTCAGCTGTTCAATCATGGAAAGAAACAACTAGAAGATCAGTTTTAAAGCATCAGTTACACCAAACGGTACTCGAAGTCTTCCTGATTCCATTTCCATCCGTAGAGGAACTTCGAGCTTCTTTTCTCCGCACTCTAGGTATACAAGAATGAGCCGGACACTTCTCCAAACATGGCTGGTTGAACTGTCAGGGTTTCGTGCTCGACTCTTGGAGCTTACAAAAGCTTTTGTAATTGGGCAATTTGATCTAACTTCTGACTCATCAACCCCACTAAACGACTCAGATCTGAAATATCTTCTGTTTTGCGCGAGTCTGCTCTCAACATCAGCGAAAGAGAAAGAACAAGACGCCGCGCTTCGAATAGCACAGTACTGCCTTACTTCTGCGGCGGATGAAACACAAAGAGCAACTGCTGCGTTCATTTTGGACCAACTAGCGAATGAACCCGCAATCCGCCTAGGTACACAACGCGGAAGCGTACCAGATGATTTTTTTGAGCGTTTAGACGGACTTCTTTTATACGAACATTGGCAGCGACGGTTAGAACTGACAGTTGAAACCATGGCTGGCGAACAGCTACATCTAAACCGATTCCAGAAATCTGTTTGGAGTGGAGCAAATGACGCAGATTGGCTCAGTGTATCTGCTCCAACCTCTGCCGGAAAATCATTTGTCATTAAGAAGCTAATTGAGGAAGAAGCCCGACGGCTTGGCCGGGGTATTGCTGTTTACCTTGTTCCAACACGTGCGCTGATCCAAGAAGTAGAAAGTGACTTCATTCACTATTTCAAGGCTTGCGATAATCACTCGACTTCGGTGTCGTCAATGCCTCTAATCGATACGCTCGATCCTAGCCATTTTAACATATTCGTTCTAACCCAAGAAAGATATCATCTCCTACTTACCGCAAAACCGGACCTATCCGTTGATCTTCTAGTTGTCGATGAAGCACAGAAAATTGGAGATCATCAAAGGGGAGTTCTCCTCCAACAAGTGGTAGACCGTACGGCTGAAATTAACCAACGAGTTAGGGTATTATTTGCGAGCCCGCACACTGTAAACCCTGGCGCGCTACTTGGGGCAGCACCGGAATCGGCTCAAACAAAGGAAATGCGTGTTGAACAGGTTACGGTTAACCAGAATCTACTTTGGGCCGCACAGAAACCCAATCGGCCCAAGGACTGGAATCTATCTATCTTAGTGGACAGTGAGGAACACCATCTCGGTAGCTTCAAGCTTCCGGATAAACCGCATCCCGTTAGCAAAAGATTGCCATTCATTGCTCTAGCACTTGGAGCTGGTGGCGGGAACCTCGTTTATGTGGACTCACCGGGAGTTGCTGAGAAAACAGCGAATCAGCTTTACGAAATGTTACCACCAGACGTACTGTCTGCCTCAAAGTTGAATGAGGTTACTCCTCTTATTGACCTCGCACGTTCCACTGTGCACAGGAGTTATGCGCTAGCCAAAGTGTTGCAACGTGGCGTTGCCTTTCACTACGGTAACATGCCGTATCTAATGAGATGCGAGATCGAACGACTATTCAGAGAGGGGCACGTTTCATTTCTAGTGTGCACATCAACCCTACTTGAAGGAGTTAATCTTCCCTGTAGGAATATCTTTGTGCGTGGCCCTCGTAGTGGTCGAGGTACGCCAATGACCCTCAGTGACTTTTGGAATCTGGCAGGTAGAGCTGGTCGGTGGGGAGCTGAGTTCCAAGGCAATATAGTCTGTATTGATGTTCAACACGAGAATCTATGGCCCGATCCCCCGCGAACCAAAGTCCCAGCGCGTATAAAGCCGGCTGTTGCATTGGTATCAAGACAATTTGATGAGTTCATCGCATGGGTTCTTGAAGAAGATCCACTGGCCACGAAAGTGCCAACAGAATTCCCACAAATACTCAACTTCTTGATTTCAGAGGTTCATGAAAAAGGCAGTATTTTGGATCTCTATTGGCTAGCTGATATTGAACCTCGTAAGCGTAGCGAACTACAGGCTGCGATCATCGCCGTTTCTCAACCCTTGGGCATACCACTGGAACTTGTCCGCCGAAATCCTGGCATAGATCCAAGACTAATGGGAAGAATGCTCCAGCAGTTAGAGCAATACGGAAACGAGAGACTCGATGACTTGATGCCCCCAGATTCCGCTAGCGATGACGCAGTTGATACTTTCACTAGAGTTTTCTCGCTAATTGACCGAGCATGCGGCCCGGTTTTCGGGTCAAACAGTGCGCGTGAATGGCAACTCGCGCTTTTAGTCACTCAATGGTTGCGTGGACACTCGCTGGCAAAGTTGATCGCAGCCCGAATTAATGCTCTCCGGCGCAAAGGACAAGAGGTGCAATTGCCAAAAGAGATACGTCAGGTAATGGGTGACGTTGAGAACTACGCGCGTTTCACAGTGCCTAAATACCTAGCCTGTTATATCGATTTACTAAAGTATTTCTTGGTACTTAGACAACGGACTGACTTGCTTCAGGATATTGGCGACTTCGGTCTCTTGCTTGAATTCGGCGTTTCTGAGAACACCCAACTATCTCTGATTTCCCTTGGCCTATCAAGAACCACAGTTGTCACTCTCTTTGAGCTGATGCCAGCCTCGGACTGGGATGTTTGTCAATGTGTAAATTGGTTAAAGAAACAAGACATTGACTCTCTCGATATCCCAGTATTAGTAAGACGAGAGATACTCGACAAGCTCCCCGAGTTAAGGGTGTAATGACGGGGTCAACTCTCCATTTTCTATATTTGATGTGAGATAGAAAGAACAGGTGCCAACCAGAGATAGACCGGCCCTCGAGAAACCGGGACAGGTCAGCACCCGATCCGTTGTACCGAAAAAAATGAGGAGAATCATGTATTACAAAAGAGGCGACCTAATTGATGAGAGATTTGAAGTTAATGGAACCTGGGGAGGCCCTAGGGTCAGGGGAGGCCATAGGGTCACCCATTAAAAGGCTGTCCGTCAAGGGCAAAAACGTTCCCTCAGCAAGAAAGAATGATCTTTCAAGCCTTGATGCGCTCGGTCATCGCCATCAGTACCGTTGCCGATATTTCTCTCTGCTTCGATGTCAGCCTTTGCTGCACCAGTCACCCATCAGGATCAAGGCTGTTTGAAGATTAACAGCCCTTCCGCTGTTAGCGGACCAGAAAACCTTCGGTACCAGGCCGTATCCACGTGGTTGTTTCAGGACTCATGGTTGTTAACCAGCCCCTTGGTGGCTCACGGCGTGGGCAGCACAGACGTCGATAACCGGTATGTTTGCTGGGCGGAGCGGCTGCCAATCAGGCCTCGTGGTTCTGCCAACCCCGCTGCTGGTTCACCGCTCCGGCCAGTTCTTAGGTGAAGGTCTTTCCCGGCATAGGGGGACGCGGGTCAGGCCTGCAAACATGCAAAAATGACTCATAATGTGCTGATATCACTAACTATATGTTTTTGACCAGTATGGCTGGTTAGGCTTCGAAGTTGATAAGTTCAAGAGCCAGGTAGTCACCTTAAAATCAAGAGGAGCAAATTTCTTTCATAGGAGAAATAATGAGGGAACTAACTATTACCGTTTGTCTGCTGACAATCCTGTTTACAGCTACTTCCAGTCATTCAGCTTTAAAGACCACTGAGACCGACAGGATTGATGCTGCATATTCCGCCTGCTTAGATAAATCCGAAGGCGTAACGGCAAACATGAACAACTGTTCAGGTGATGCCATCAGCAAAATGGACAAACGTATGAATCAGGTTTACAAGGCGCTGATGGAAAAACTGACGAAACCAAAACAGGAGTTATTGAAAAACACTCAACGGAATTGGCTGGCATGGCGCACCACCGAGCAGGATTTGTCATATGCTCTTGACCCGAATGAAGGGGGAACATTGCAGTCCGTATCTGCCGGTGGGTTTGCATACGAAATGCTTAAAAGACGAGTACAAGAGCTTGAACGCTATCTGAATGGATTAGAATTGTAGAAAGTGAACGAAGATTCCCCGACTCCCAGGTATCGATATAGTCGATAAATTAGAAGCTGACACAATAACAAGTCAAACAAGAACGCATAAGGAAGTTTATGAAACAGATGCGCTTAATCAGTTCACTATTTCTGATTATTGCTTTTTTTCTCCCTATCCCAGCCAATGCCAAGAACCTACTTGATGAAGAGCATGCTTTAGATGTTATGGTGTCACAAATTCAGAAAGACAAATTATATGACAGTTGGACAAGCACGGATTGCCTGTCATTCATCACTGAGGAAAAAACAAAAATATATTTTGACTTTGCAATCCATGAAAAGCATGGTGGCGCATGTCCCGGTGATCCTGGTACCGCCCCGGTTGTGGATCGTTTCAGAGTTAATCGATCGACACATAAAATACAGTGGCTTGAGCCAGCAGAGGGTAAGTATTTGTCTTACGGTGCGGTGTTGAAAGTAAAGCGAGAAATGAAGGAATTATTGCATAGCCATCGCGTGGAATAACTACCCACCATGTAACTGGTGATGAGACAACGAACCTGCGTGCCGAATCAACCGAAATGCCCGCTCAGAATCATCGGCCGGATTCCATGCTGCACTTGCAGCGGACTATTGGGAACCGGGCAGTACAACGGCTGCTCCGATCAGATACAGAAAGGCTCAAACCTGAAACCGCTCGTACGGCATCCGTACAACCCCGCTCTCCCTCAGTCAATAGCAGGTTCAACACTCCGCGCATCGCTCGACAAAGCAAAGCGCAGGAATTCCCCGGATTTTCGCAAGGCGCCTATGTGACATGCGGTGCAGCATCGCTGGTCAGCGCGCTCATGATCTGGGATCGCGAGCGCAGAGACCCCAACTCGCCAAATACTTTGCTTGTCTCGGCGTGCAACACCCTGCTCGTCCATCTGGACAACAATCATCAGACCTTGGTGAAAGGATGGGACACTATTTCCATCAAGGGTTCGACCGGCCACGGCCAGGAGATCTATGAAGAAACGTTCAATGGCATAACCACGGTGCGGGACGCAGCCAAGGTGCCGAAGGCGCAGATTTCAGAGAGTCAATACCAGAACCTGGGACTCGCCCTCTACGTTTTGTACAAGAACAGCAGTACCGCTGGTCTGTCAATGCATCAGATGCAGCAGATTCAGGCAGCACTCGGCATCGGTGCAACCAGCACGGAAATGGGAGCCTCGTTCGACGATCTGATGAACAAATTGACAGGTCTCCAGCCAGGACAGATCGCGCAGGTGAACTGGTACTCGCGCGGCAAATTGCAGAAGAACGGGATGGCTCCCTTCACGCCGCACGCCTTCCTGGTCGGGCGCTTTCAGAGGGGTTCCTGGTTTCTGTCCGACCAGGGCTCAAAACCTGCCACTGAGATCGAAGCGCCGGATCTGACTGTCCTGAAGGCGGCCATTCGTGCGAATACCCAGGCCCACGACGGAGGTATTCATACCGGTGGGCTCCCAACCCAGGACATCGGCGGCATGCAGATTATACCCGTCAACCCCGGCACTGGCGTCATGATTCTCGGGCAGCGGAGCGGCATCGAGACGAAGGCGCGAAACGTCATCATGAAACCTGGGGATTTCATCGCCGAGGTGGATGCATCGGCTTGGCATGGCGGCGACAGCATCATAGCCTGGGATTTTGTCGCACGCGCCTATTCGCTTGCAGATGCCAGGACAGAAATGAACGGAGCCGGCACCGGCTCGGGCGGAGTCATCGTCGAGAATCCCATCGGGCTGTTTCATGTATTCAAGACCAGCCTGGTGAGCGACACGAATGTGATGGAGAGCAAGATTGACGAGAGTGACTCGAAGGGTGGTAGAGTAACACCCAGTCACAGAAGATTTTACCATGCCTGGCTCCAGCTTCGGAGCAGCACGAAAACCGGGGCGTTTTTCCAGGTATATTGATTGGTTGGTGGACCTTGCAACCCCAGCAGATGCCGTAATTCAAACTTGGAGATGGTGACGAGGAAGGAAAAAGAAAGGATGTGGAAGGCGGGACAGGCAGCATCGAAGCGAGTGGAGCGGGCGAGCTTGCCGCACCCATTCATCTTCGTTCCGACGGAATGACAGAATCTTTCCGGACTGAATCATTTCCTGCAGTTCCTCCGACCTGACCAACCCCGACCTGAGATCGCTATACTTGACGAGAATCTTCATGACCCCACCCCCTTGTTCCCCTCTGTGACCACCAGTGATGGTCTACAGCGTAGCACATTTTTTTAGAATGAGCTAATCTTCTCTCCGGGAGTTGGTTCATGGCATCACGATAGGCTGGCAAGCCGGGGGCTGCAGAACCGGTTCCATCCCCCTCTGGTGTATCTCTACATTTATCTCCTCTTCAGAAACGGCCGCTATCCGGCCAGCGCTTTCCCCCAGGGAAGATGCTACTGCGCCATCCGTCTCAGGACCTGCTCCAGCCTGCGCAACTCCTCGCCGTAACCGGCCCAGTTACCCTGGCGCTGGAGGGTCATGGCCTTCTCGTAGATGCTCATCGCCTCCTTGGCCAGCGATGCAGGCGATGCCTTTACGTCCGTCGTGGCTGACACGGCGGCAGCGACGGCAGTCCTTTTGCCCCCGAAGAGCCGCTGCAGGGCGAGTTCCAGGTTTTCCTCCATGACCACCTCATCCCCGAAGGCGACAATCACCCGCTTCAGCTCGGGCAGACCGGCCTTGTCGGCCGCAAGAAAGAGCGGCTGGACATAGAGCAGCGATTTTTCGATCGGGATCACCAGCAGGCTCCCCCGGATGACCTCGGAGCCACGCTGGCTCCAGAGCGTCAACTGCTGGGAGATGAAGGAATCCTGGTTGATCCGCGCATCGATCTGCTTCGGCCCATAGATCAGCCGGTCCCGCGGGAAGGTATAGGCGCGGATCTTCCCGTAATTCGGCTCGTCGCTGCGCGCCGTGAGCCAGGCAGCAAGGTTGTCCCGCTTGGAAGGGGTAAAGGGGAGCAGCAGGATGTACTCTTCCTTCGTTTCCCCCGGCAGCTTCATGATGGTGTAATACGGCTCCATCGGCTTTTCGCCCAGGACGGGGATCTCCCAGAGGTTTTCCCGGTTGTAGAAGACCTTCGGGTCGGTCATGTGGTAGGTGGCGAACATGGCGGCCTGGACCTGCAGGAGCTGGTGGGGGTAGCGGACGTGCTTGTGCAGATCGGCCGGCATTGACGCAATCGGCTTGAAGAGCTTCGGGAATATCTGTGCGTGGACCTTGAGCAGGACGTCATCCGGATCGCTGATGTAGAAGTCGATGGAGCCGTCATAGGCATCGACGACCGTCTTGACGGAGTTCCGCATGTAGTTGATCCCCCCCTTGAGCGGCTTCGAATAGGGGAGCCGGTTCGAGTAGGTGTAGGCATCGATGATCCATTTGAGCCTCCCCCCATCGTCCACCACCATGTAGGGATCGCCGTCGAAATGGAGGAAGGGGGCTATCGTCCTGACCCGCTCGCTGATGTTGCGGTTGTAGAGGATGCGGCTCTGCGCGGTGATGTCCGAGGAGAGCAGGATCTTTTCCGTTCTGAACTTGGCAGCGAAGAGCGCCTTTTTCAGTATGGAATCGATCGCCACCCCCCCCTTGCCGGCATAGGTCGTGTTGATGTTGCCGGTTGCGGTGGGGTAGCTGAACTCCGGGACCTTGGTCTTGACGACCACGTAGTCGTTGGACAGTTCGCCGTAATAGATCTCCGGCCTGGTCACCTTGATGTCGGCCAGGCTGACCGCCGGGATATCCTTGACGAAAAACTCCGGCAGCCCTTCCTTGCTGATCCGGCTGACCGGACCGAAGGTGATGCCGTTGCCGTGGGTGAAGATCAGGCGCTCGTTGATCCAGTTCTTGCTGGGGAGATCGGCGTAGGAGAGCTCGCGCGGTGACAGCATCACCTGGGTGTACTGGCCGTTGACCATGTAGCGGTCGTTATCCACGTCGAAGAACTTGTAATAGGTCCTGATCTGCTGCAGTTGGCTGTAGGTCTTGAGCAGCGGGGCATGATCCCAGAGCCGGATGTTTTTGATGGTGGCATCATTGTTGGCGATATCGGCAGCGGTAAGCCTCGTATCCACATCGAAGGGGACGGTTTCGATCCTGTCCAGATCGTAGCCGAAACGGGTGGATCGGATATTATGCTCGATGTAGGGGGTTTCCAGGGCCAACTCGTTGGGAGCGACCTTGAATTTCTGGAGTACCGCCGGATAGACCCGGATGCCGATGACGTACAGGGCAACCACGATGATTGGCGGCAGCAGAGCCAGGCGCCAGGCGCCTTTCCAGATACCGAACGCCAGCACGGCCCCTGCCACGGGGGTCAGGAATGTGAGGGCCCGGTAGGTCAGCAGCCGGGAGTTGACATCGACGTAGCCTGCACCGTAAAAGGCACCGTTGTGGGCAAACAGCAGCCTAAAGCCGTCCAGATAGAAGCCGGCAGCGACCACGCACGAAAAGATCCCAACCAGAACCGCCAGATGTCGGCGAACCTGGGCGTCGACTGCCGTGCCCCGCTCCGACAGGGTGATGCCCCCCCTTGTATAATAAACCGTCGCGGTAATCAGCGCCGTTGCCAGCAGCGTGAAGTTTGCAAAGGCCTTGAGCATTTCCAGAAACGGCAGGCTGAACAGGTAGAAACCGATGTCTTTGCCGATAACCGGATCGACCGTTCCGACCGCCAGCTTATTCGTGAACAGCAGCAGATCTTCCCATTGCGCTGCCCCCCAGTTGCCAGCGAAAAGCGCCAGCACTATGCTGAGGAGCATGGCAACAGGTTTGACGAAGCGGACCAGGTCTTCCCTGTTGACGCGGATGTTGCCGCCTCCCACCATGAAAATGCCGGTCAGGGGGAACCGTGCCTTGAACGCATGGTGGAGGTTTATCTGCACGCAGAGAAACAACAGCCCACCGAAGAGCAGCCCGGAGACTGTCTTGGCTGTGAGTGTCGTTGTGAAGACCGACGAATATCCGGTCTCGACAAAGAAGAGCCAGTCGGAATAGGCATTCAGGAGGTACGACAAAAACGGGAAAACCACTGCCAGGAGGATCAGGATGGAAATGAATTTTTTATTGGGCATCGTGGCCTCCCCTAGCAGGTTGTTGAAAACGAAGTTTCAGCGCAGCTAAAAACAGCCATCTCGCCGCCGTCCTCGAAAAGCCGCCTTGTGCGGCATAGCGCTGTTTATGCCCTGTGGGTACTACGCCTCCGCAGGGCTTTCTGCGGGTGCGACGATCTGACTGTTTTTGAACAACCTGAGTTTTTCAACATGCTGGAAAGGTGCCCTGGAACGGGCACCCGTGAGCATTCCTGGAAGTGTTTCAGCCTATTCTAGGTCTTACGACCCGGTAGATGAGATAGCCGACGCCACCCAAGAGGGCGATGTCAAACAGGCCTATGCCGCCACCGCCTCCCATGCCGCCTGTCCCGGCTCCGGCAGTGCCGCCGAACAGCATGCTCCCCAGCATGCCTCCCATGATCCCGCCTGCCATGCTTCTCATGAATCCGCCACCCGCCTGCTGCTGGAATGGACCGGCTGAAGGCGAGAACTGCTGGCGCGTCTGGCTCGGCTGGGAGTACGTGCCGGCCGGTTTGGAGTAGCTGCGCGAGCCGCGGCTTCCGAAAGAACGGCTCCCGCCGATCCTGGCTTCAGCAGTGAGCTCCAGCACGGTGATGCTCAGGAACAGGACGGCTGCAAGCACGGCACATACGTTGATGACATGTCTTTTCATTCTGTTGGCTCCTTGGTTTCCTGCGTGTGCGAGGGTAAAAAAAAGACCTTTACCCTCGGCATGTTGCCTGGATAAAGGTCTTGTTGGCAAGTTCATGCCCCGGTCCCGGGTCTTTCGACCGTCTTGACGGAAACCGGGTCGGCTATTTCTCCAGCCGATAACTACTCCCCTTTATTGCGAAATTCAAGATAGTCTTCCCCTATGCTCCTGTCAAGCTGTTTTCTCTCTGATCCTTGCGTGGATATTCAGCTCTCAGGATAGCGGCCGCTGGTTCTTCGAGGTTTTCCCGAATGCCGCATGCGAGTTCCCCGGCAGCAACTGGCTGTGATCGGGCAGAAACGGTAAAGGGCTCGCGTCAACAAATAACGCGAGCCCTTGTATATCCTGGTGCGGAGGTCGGAAACAAATTCACAAGCTATATTACTGTATTTGCTATTATTTCTAACTCTCTGAATTTACACATACCCCCAAATTTACCCCCATTCCCCGCTGTTGCAGTCTATTTCTACCCCGTAAAAAGTGACCTATTTTGGTAGAAAATGACACACCCCTTGCTGTACCGTTGGATTAAATAAAATCCAAATCGGAGGTGTCAAAATGACTGCAAAACTGCCAGAAGCGGGATTTATCAGGTTGCCCCAAGTTCTCGAAGTGTTCCCGGTGTCCCGGTCTAACTGGTGGGCAGGGGTGAAAAGCGGCAGATACCCTGCTGGGGTGAAGTTGAGCGAACGTGTGACCGCATGGCGGGTCGAGGACGTAAAAAACTTGATTGAGCAGCTTGCAGCATAGGCCTTTGAAAGCGAGGGAACCATGGCACTCCCGTATTTTCCGCTCTATCCAAAGGACCTTTTAACGGATGATCGGACCGCAGAACTTACGACTGAGGAATTAGGTTTGTGGCTGATTGTACTTTGCCGTATGTGGATCGCCGAAAATGAGCTTGCGGATGATGATGACCGGCTATGCCGCGTACTCCGGATTGATCTCGAAACCTGGCAGAGTCTAAAGCAGCGTCTTCTGGCAAATGGTCTGCTGCGAGTTGATGACGGGCACCTGCTGAACAACCGGCTTACTTACGAGTTCATGAGGATTTGCAGCAAATCCGAGCAATCGAAACGCGCAGCTTTCATCAAGGCCGAAAAAGCAGCTTTAATCAAGGCTCAAAAATCGCAACTTGCTGTCGTTGCTCCGTTATCTGGTCGTGAGTCGCTAGAGGAACAAGTTGAACAAATGAAGGCAAAAGACATGTTGAAACGTGCGAACGCATAGCGAACGTTGTGCGAACGCATAACGAACGCACTGCGGACGGTGTGCCATAAGATTAGATTAGATCAGAAGAGATTAGATCAGAAGAGAAAAGAGCAGAGGAGATGAAGGAAGAAGAGATTGCAAAGAGGAGAAACCATCAAGAACCAAAAACGCTATTAAGGGAAAACCATGACCTACAAACTTGAAATTTTCGGAGATGACCTGATTATCACCGGTCCCGGCCTTGACGAACAGCTCGTCAGGCAGATCGAGGCGACACTTGATCCCGACACCCGGTCGCGAGTGATCGGCTGGAAACGAACGGCGCAATGACTCAGAAAAAAGCATCGACATTGCCGGAATCACTTGATAAATCCGGCACCCCTCCCCCCCGGCCTTCCAGGAAGCGCCAAGGGAGCGTAACTCTGACGAAAATTCACCATGTCAGAGTGGAGATGTCGGCTGTTTATCGTGAAGCGCGGCGCGGTAAGATTGACATCAAGGATCTGAACGGGTTCATCAACGCCCTGGCGGCAATCGGGCGATTGATCGAGTCCAGCGACCTCGAAAAGCGACTTGACGAGCTGGAACGGAGGTCCACCTATGGGGAGATTTGACCGGCTGCAGGCGCGGATAGAGGCGTTGATCGACAAGCGGATCCCGCCGGAGCCGATTCCGGTTCTATGGGGCCGGACACCTGAAGAATTGGCAGAGGCTCAGGCCGTTGCAAGGAAGAACAAGGGCCGGTGCATCATTCTCACAGTTGTTGATTGTGCCGTAACACCTAAAGAAAAGCCCCTTACGGCGAATCAGGATCAGTTTTGAGCGGTTTTTAGGCGAAGAGGATACCACAACCCGTAAATGACCAAGGGAGGGAACGAAATGAGCATTCAAATCGAGGGTATTTTGAAAATCGGTAGGGCATTCTTGCGGACCAAGCTCACCAGCTTGAGACATGAGAAGACTGAAACGAAGAATATCGAATTTTTCGAGAAATTCACCGATGAGGTTGCATCTGTGCTCAAAAGCTACGTTACTGCCCGTGAAAAGGTGCAAATTGACCCCGACTTTTCACCGAGCGGTAAGGCAAAGAGGCTGGCAGATATTGACGCTGAATATCAACCGCGAATGGCAGATTTCCAGCGCCGTTTTGGCAATATCAAGGAGATGTTCGCTACTGAGGCCGAGCAATATCGCGTCAAGCCTTTCCAGGGTAGCGGGAATCCGATTCTTGACGAACTGCGAGGGCAGGAAGTGCGTCGTCACCTGGCTGAGATGAAGCCGGAAGGGCGGCTTGATTTCCTGCTGAATCCCCACCAAAATCCGATTGTGCTTTGGGCGGTCGAAAACTCCCCCGTGCCCATCGAAGATATCGGCGTAGAGCTTATTGCCCGTGCAAAGGGCTTGCAGCAAGCAACGCTCAATCCGGAGGGAATGCTTGCCCTTGAGGACCAAGAGACGGTTCTTGAGGCGATCAGCTACAACCTCGCCGAAGCCTCAAAGCTCTTCGAGAGCCCACCGGATATCCAGATCCTCGAATAGGCCTCCAAGGCACTCGGAAATGAAGAAGCCGCCCAAATGAGCGGCTTTTTTCATTCATGCCGGTGGCGTTGCTGTCTTCTGAATCACGTACCCGCGATCTCTCTCATGATTGCGCCCCTTTCTTGAGCGGTAACACCTTTGCCCCGGCCTTCAGTCCATCCAGGTAATCCGCCCAGGTCTGCATGATCTTCCGGCGGTCGGCAAGGTGTGCCGTCCGATTGTAGGCCCTGCCGTTCGGATCTCTGACTGCATGTGCAAGCTGGTGCTCAATGAAATCAGGCCGCACCTGTAGCACCTCGTCAAGAATCGTCCTGGCCATGGCCCGGAAACCGTGGCCGGTGATCTCTGTTTTCTCGAAGCCCAGGCGGCGAAGCCCGGCGTTGACGCTGTTTTCTGACATGCAGCGGAGGGAGGAACGATTGCAGGGGAAAGCATACCTGCCGAAGCCGGTCAACGGCTGGAGCGCCCGAAGGATATCGAGAGCCTGCCGCGCCAGCGGGACAATGTGCGGCTCCTTCATTTTCATCTTTTCACCGGGGATGTTCCATTGCTCGTTCTCAAAGTCGATTTCAGACCATTCGGCATGCCGAAGTTCCCCAGGACGCACGAACAGGAGCGGGGAAAGCTGCATTGCACACTTGACGACGAATAAGCCTTGAAAGCCGTCTATGGCGCGCAGAAGGGGGGCAACGTCTTTCGGGTCTGTCGGTGCCGCCATGTGGCCGTTCTTCACAGGTGGCAGTGCCCCCCGGAGGTCTGCCGCCGGGTCGCGTTCGGCGCGTCCGGTTGCAATCGCATACCGGAAAATATTGCTGCAATGGTTCCTCACTCGGTGGGCAGTGTCGAGGGCTCCCCTTGATTCCATCCGGCGAAGGATTTTCAGCACGTCGGGGGCCTTGATCTCGTCAATGGGGCGCTTGCCGATCCAGGGGAAAACCTCCTTTTCGAGTCGATCCTTGATGGTGGCAGCATGGACAGCAGACCAGGTCTTTTCAAACTTGCCGTGCCATTCCCTCGCCACAACCTCGAAAGCGTTTTCCGCTTCTGCGGTCCTGGCTGCCTTCTGAGCCTTTTTCAGTTCGCCGGGGTCAATCCCTTCTGCAACCTGCCGCCTGGCGTCCTCTCGCTTCTCTCTGGCACGTGAAAGCGATATTTCCGGATATGGGCCGAAGGTGAGCTTCTTTTCCTTGCCCTCGAATCGGTACTTGAAATGCCAGAGCTTCCCCCCTGAAGTCGTAACGAGAAGATAAAGGCCACCACCGTCAAAAATCTTCACATCTTTCGATGCTGGCTTCACATTTCTGACCTGCAGTTCTGAAAGCGGCACAATTCTTTTGGGCATGGGCTTTGGCTCCTTTTGGGGGCTCCCTCTTACCTTTGGGAGCCGATGCCCCAAATATCAGCCCCCAAGACAACCGGATTTCAATGCATAGTATAATACCAGATTGGACAATAGACAATAAAAAAACCCGCTATTTCTAGCGGGTTCTGGACGGTGGCGTACCACCCTGGACTGTCTTCTGGTGCCGGAGGTCGGAGTCGAACCGACATGCCATCGCTGGCGCCGGATTTTGAGTCCGGTGCGTCTACCAATTTCACCACTCCGGCGATTGCTGGCGAATTATAGCTATTTGCCCAACAGGCGTCAAGATTTAAAAAATCGTTGACACCTCCCGGCAGGTTTGTTATAAATGCCTCGTATTTGGGGCTGTAGCTCAGCTGGGAGAGCGCTTGAATGGCATTCAAGAGGTCGTCAGTTCGATCCTGATCAGCTCCACCATAAACAGATAAGGGGTTAGCGGCAACGCTAATCCCTTTTTGTTTTACTACCGCATACCTTTCATTCTATCCGCCATAGCACAGCAGTTGCCTCTGTCAGCAGCCTAAGACGTCACAATCTATTCTCGCGCTTCATGTATCAAATTATTACAGTAACTATTTCCATTCTGACATACCTTGTGGCCATTGCAGAGTCATAATTGCCAATATCTGTTCTGATGTCCAGTATTTAACCTTGTTGCTGGTATTTTGACTTGCACAGAGTCGCCACGGCAGGTATCATTATCGGGTTTTAACGCAATCCCGAGAGGACAGGGCCGGAAATCCGATTATGATACGATACGTCAAGATCGTTTACCTGTTGTCGGCCCTGGCCGTCATGCCACCGCTCCCTGACGGGTGGTGCGCAACCCTCGACAACGTTACGCCCTCCCCCACTGCCGTTGTCGAAGGCCCGCAGCACACAACCCTTAAAGCCCTTTTCGTTTCCCCAAAAGCAACGATCGGGCTCGCCGCTGCGAACAACGGTTCCGGTGTTGCCAGGGCGGAATACCGCTTTGACGATGCCGATCCGTGGAAAACGGTACTGGGTCCGCTTCCCCTCTCTCAACTGCCGGAAGGTGCCCATACGCTCTTTTTCCGCTCCGTTGATCCTGCCGGAACCCAGGGGCAGACCCAGTCGCTTTCTTTCTCCCTGGATGCCACCAGCCCGGTCAGTTCGGCCCAGGTCGGCTCGCCAAACCGGACCGCCCCCAGCGGCAAGACCTTCATCTCTGCCCTTACCACAATCACTCTCTCTGCCAGCGATGCCATGAGCGGTGTCTCCCAGATCGACTATCGCGTTGACGGCGGGCCTTGGCTCCCGTTTCGGGAAATCTTCACCATTGCCAATGAAGGTGAGCACCGGCTGGAGTATCGCAGCACCGACAATGTCGGCAATCAGGATGCCGTGCACACCCTCTCCCTGATTACCGACACGACGCCCCCCATCACCTCCCTCACGTCGTCGGGCCGCTCCCTGGATTCCGCCGATGCCCTGTACATCAGACAGCCGACTACATTTGAACTGGATGCCGTCGATATTCTGTCGGGAGTCGCCTCCAGGGAATACCGTATCGACGAGGGGGGGTGGCTGCCTTATGGGCCGTTCAGGGTCGATGACCGCACCACACACGTCATCTCCTTTCGCAGCACCGATCAGGTGGGAAACCGCGAAACCGCGAAGTCTGTCACCATCAAAATCGATAAGACGCCGCCGGTCACCACCATCTCCGTTGGCTCCCCCCAGGTGACCTCCTCCTCAGGTGCAACCATGGTAACGGACAGCACCTTTTTCACTCTGCAGGCCGAAGATTCCCAATCGGGAGTCGATGCGAGCGAATACCGCCTCGACCGCGGCGATTGGCTCCCCTATTCCCCCTTTACCATCCAGGAACCGGGCGAGCATCTTATCGAATATCGCAGTATCGACCGCTCCGGAAATGTCGAAACTGCCCGATCTAAAACCGTTACCGTCGACTCCGCACCTCCTTCAACGGTACTGACCGTCAACAGACAGAGCCGCCAGAACGGCGATATCGTCACCAGCGCCACGGCAAGCCAGGTTTCGTGCACGGCAACGGACAACAACGCCGGGGTCAAAACGGTCGAATACAAGCTGGACAGCGGCCAGTGGCTCCCTTGCAAGCCCTTTTCCATCTCGGCGCAAGGGGCCCACCTGGTGGAATACCGCAGCAGCGACCGCCTGGGAAATCTGGAACCGACGCGCTTTGTCAAGATTACCATCGACCAGACCCCACCTGAGACCAGGCTGCTGATCGGCACCCCCAAAACGGTCGAGAATGGCGTCTATCACATTTCAGACAAGACCGTCATCGCCGTTGAAGCTGCGGACCCGCTGTCAGGCGTTGCCACCAGCGAATACAGGATAAGCGGCACCAGCGAGCGCTACGGTTCAGAGCCGTTCTCCATTGCCACGAACGGCACGTACCGGATCAGTTACTGGAGCGTGGACCGGGCGGGAAACCGCGAAAAGGAAAAATCGGCAACCGTTACCGTGGAAGCTCCCAAACCCCCACCCGCTGCAGTCGTCCGGCCGCCGGCAAAAGAGCACCCCGCAGACCTTGTCGGTGATGGGGCAAGCGAAAAGCAGAAACCCCAGACTGCGCAGCCAGCCGACAGCTCACCAATGCAGGCCAGTGACGCTGGCATGCCCTCAGACACCTATTCCGGAGAATACCCCGCTGACACCGCTGTACCTTCAGGCCCTGACCGCACGAAAGAATACACGGTCATCGGCATAATCAATGGCGTCGTGATTGCCGTCATCATGTTACTCCTGTAAAATCACAGTAGAGATCCTTAAGGAATCGTCCTCGGCGCCGATATGAACAAAAGCCGACTTAATATGTTGTTTATTGATATCAAGGAGACAGAAAGACATGAAAAAGGTTCTGCTGGTAGACGATAGCATCTCGGTAGCCCGTCAATTGGAAAAGATCGTGACTGAAAGCGGAGAATTCCAGGTAGTCGGACATGCCAAGAACGGCCTTGAATCCATAAAGATGTACCAGTCGCTCCACCCCGACATCATCTGCATGGACATGAACATGCCGGGGATGGACGGGATCACCGCCTTGCGGACACTCATGGCGCTGGACCGGAACATCAAGGTAGTTATGATTACCTCGCTGGGAGGCGTGGGAGACAAGTTCAACGAGGCCATCAAGCTGGGGGCGCGGAATGTTATCTCCAAACCGTTCGAGACGGACAACGTTTTGAAGATCCTGCGGGAAGCATGAATAAGGGCTGCAGAGCCGGTATCGACAACAGAGCCAAAGGAGAACCGTAATGGCGGTCAAGTTTTTCGGGCAGTTTTTAGTAGAACAGGGGATCATCCCCCGGGATGTCCTGTTGCAGGCCATTAACCTGCAGGAATCGGCAAATAAAAGCGTTGGGGAGATCGTCCTCGACCTGGGGTTTTTGAACGCAGAGGCAGTGGAAAAGGTAAACCGGGCACAAAGAACCGTAGACATGCGGTTTGGCGACCTCGCCGTACAGATGGGGCTGTTGACACCCGATCAGTTGCAACGTGCCCTGGCCAGGCAGTCCGAGACACACCTCTATATCGGCGAGGCGATCGTTTCGGTGGGCGGGTTCACCGATGAGGATTTGCAGCGCTATCTCGCGGAATTCAAGGCAGACCAGGCGCAGTTTGCCACCAGCAAGGTGGAAATCCCCGCAGGGGTCCCCTATGCCGATCTCTGTGAAATCATGGCGGACATGACCTACAAGATGTTCACCCGTGTTGCCCGCCTGAACTTCCGTCCCGGCCCCTGCCAGATCGTCACCCATCTTGACCAGGTGCATGTAATGGCAGCCATGGACTTTACCGGAGACCTCCGTTGTCGCTACATTCTGACGGCTTCTGCAGATGTGCAGGAAGAGATCGCCAAGGCGATCCTGAACCAGGAGAGCGTCTACGATGAGCCGAAGGAAGTGCTGGATGACACGGTCATGGAGTTTGTCAATGTGGTCTGCGGCAATGTGGTTGCCAAATCAGCCCAGCAGGGGAAGAGCCTGGACATCATGCCGCCGGAGATAATCGACAGCACCGGAGGGATCGATATCCCGGTCGGCTATACCGGCCTCTATTTCCCGGTCTGTCTCGCAGACAACGGTCTGGCAGCCATCAGCATCATCATCTATCCCTGAATCGCTTCAGACTGACTACGAAAAAGGCCCCGCTGTAACCGGCTACGGTACAGCGGGGCCTTTTTATGTGCAGTATCCATCCGAAACTATTTTCCTGCTGTCAGCAACGCCTCGATCCGCTTTTCATCGGCTCCCACCACTTCCGTGCCGTTCACGAAGAAGGTGGGCGTTCCCTGTACGCCCACTTTTCGGGCAAGCGCCAGATGCTCCTGGGCAAGGGCCTTCACCGATTCGGGGAAATTTTCACCCTGCGGCGGTGTTGCGCCCTTCATCATCTCCTCATAGGCCCGCGCCTTGTCCCTGGCATTCAGGATGTGCTGTATCTTGCCGATTGCAGCGGGGTGGGCAAGCGGAGCAAAGAAGACATACCGGGTCACATCCCGTCGTTTGGCAAGGAACTCGGAGGCTTTCCGACAATAGGGACAATCCGGGTCGGTGAACTCGATGATGACGTTTTTACCCGAACCGATCTTCACCCCCTTCTCCAACGGGAGCGTTTTTACCAGCTTGGCACTGAGCTGGCGCTTGCGTGCGGCTGTCAGGCTCTGGCGATCCTTGCCGTAGATCTCTCCGACAAAGAGATAATCCTTCTCCGGATAGAAATAGAGGACATTCTGCCCCGTGACGACCTCGTACCAGCCGGGTACGTCGATCTTTTGCATGCTGTCGACCGTGATCTCGGGGAACGCCTTTTTCAGGGCCGCCTCCGGGCTGGTTGCCAATGCGGCGGCCCAAACCGTCTGCCCCAGGATAAGGAGACCCACCGTCAAACTCAACACCGCCACCTTCAACGTTCTGTTCATGCATCCTCCGGTGTCGTGCCGCACGGAGCGGAACAACAGTGATTAGTGCTGCATGGCCCCGGTCAGATAGACGGGGTTCTCTCCGATAACCTCGACCGGAGGTCCATCCTCAAGTTCTTCCAGCGCACCGGTGTCGTCTTCGTATTCGTCTTCCCCAACCGCCCACTGGTACAGTTTTTGGGAATCGAGCAGGACCGGATCGGTCGGGAAGCTGTAGATCCGCTTCTGCATCGACTCGTCATACAGGCCGACACAGCCGTGTGATGCCGGTTTGCCGGGAAGATCCCTGGCATGAATCCAGTACGAAGTATTGTCCGGACCAAAGTGAAAGCGGATGGCATTGTCCATGGGGTACTGCGCCGCCTCATCCTCGGTCTTGTACAGCGACGAGGTATGGTTACGGTGGCGGGCATCGACCCTGAACAGCCCGGTCGGCGTCTCGTGGCCGCTGCTGCCGGTAGCTGCGGGCATGGAGAACTTGAGCTTCCCGTATTCGTACGCGCCCAGCCACTGCTCCATGATGTTGATCAGGATATACTTCTCATGCCGGCGGGCAGGTTCATAGAACTTCGGCAACGGGGTGTAGTCCCTGATCTCATCCATCCGGTCCGGAACCTTGATGGTCATGCCGGGATAGACATGGCGGCGGTCGATCCGGTTGAAACGCGCCACCAAGGGCCAGTCTTTGCCAAAGAGCGATTCGAGGGTATCGTTCGGCTTGACAAAGTAGGGATGCCAGGTTATCTGCTCCGCACTGGGATAGAATACCCTGCTAAGATCCTCCCTGGCAGGGTCTTGCGGGTTGGCGGCCGGGTCGTCCACCACTGCCGGCTCCTTGACGATGATCCATCCGCCGAGAAAGAGCACGATGAGGATCAGCGGCGCCCTCAGGGCAATCCTTCGCAGCAGCGGCCTTCCCGTCTCCGGACGTTTCGTGTCGGTCGATTGTGTATTTCCACTGTACATCTTCATGATCAGTTGTCTGCTCCTGCGGCAAAGCGCTCGGCAACCACCGCTTCAACCGCGCTATACGGGTCGATGCGCCGGTTGGCAAGATCGTCGACGATCCGGGCAAATCGGCCATCTGCCTCCAGAGGGGCAAAGACCTCGGCAAAGAGCCGATCCTTGAGGATCTCCATGAAGGTGCGGGCGCCCTTTTCCGCAAGAAAGCGATTGATGGCCGCTGATCCGAACAGGTGCGAACGGTGCGTCTCAAACTCCTCCACCAGCTCCGCGATCCCGGTCCCCCGGTGCGCCTCGGTCCGCATCACCTTGGGCCGCCAATCATCGGCCCTGGCACTGTTCATCTCCAACATGGTCGTCAACTCCCGGACCGTCCGGTCGGCATCGGGCCGGTCCGACTTGTTCACCACGAACACGTCGCCGATCTCAAGGATGCCCGCCTTGATGGCCTGGATGTCGTCGCCGAGTCCGGGCACCATCACCACCACCGTGGTATGGGCCATTTTGACGATATCGACCTCATCCTGCCCCACCCCGACGGTCTCGATGATCACGACGTCCATCCCCATGGCGTCCATCACCAGCGCCACATCCCCGGTGGAACGGGAGACGCCGCCGAGATGGCCGCGGGTTGCCAGGCTCCGGATGAATACCCCTTCGTCGTCGGCATGCCGGTTCATGCGGATGCGGTCCCCCAGGATCGCTCCGCCGGTAAACGGGCTGGTGGGATCGACCGCCACGATGCCGACCCGCTTGCCGCGACGGCGATACGCCTCGGTGACCTGGTCGACCAGGGTCGATTTGCCGGCTCCGGGGGGTCCGGTGATGCCGATGAGGTAGGCAGAACCGCTGTGCGGGTAGAGGAGCTTCAGCTCTTCGCGGGCGCTGGCGTAACCGTCATCAATATCCCTCATCAGCCGCGCTGCGGCGCGGGTATCCCCCTGGAGAATCCGTTCTGCAAGTGACATGGTCATACCCTTCTTTCCGGCAATAGTTCAAGCAAAACGGCATAGACAGACGCCACCCCGGCATGGCGAAGGCGAGGGATTCCCCTCGCCTTCATATGCCCTGGCATCCATCGCGCCGTCGATCATCGACATCGTGCTACACAGTCCCGGAATCTCCCGGAACTCATGCGCGCGGGTGCACGTTGTCCCTGACCCACTTGACAATATCCTCGGTGGAGGACCCCGGTGTGAAGACCTCCTTGAGACCGGCGTTCTTCAGACCGGGGATGTCGTCGTCAGGGATCACCCCGCCGCCAAAGACCATGATGTCGTCGGCGTCTTTCTCTTTCAGGAGCTGGCAGACCCTGGGAAGAAGGGTGTTATGCGCCCCGGAAAGGATGGAAAGCCCCACACAGTCCACATCCTCCTGGATGGCGGCAGAGACGATCTGCTCCGGGGTCTGGTGCAGGCCGGTGTAGATAACCTCGAAACCCGCATCGCGGAAGGCCCTGGCAATGATCTTCGCTCCCCTGTCGTGGCCATCCAGGCCCGGCTTTCCAACCAGCACGCGTAACGTTCTTTCTGCCATGGTCGATCTCCTTGTAGGGTGAAAATAGCTTCAACTCGCTCAGAGCCGTAAATCCTTATTTCTCGATGCCGATCCGGGCGGGGACGCCGGCGCGGTAATAGTGCTTTACCTCCCGCATCTCCGTCACCAGGTCCGCGGCATCGATAACGCGCTGGTCGGCATTTCTTCCGGTCAGTACCAGTTCCACGCCCGGCGCCTTGGCCGCGATGCACGCCAGCACCTCTTCGACGGTCAACAGGCCGAAACCGACCGCCCCGTTCACCTCGTCCAGGATCACCAGGTCGTAGACACCGCCGCTCACGGCCTCCTGCCCCTTTGCCAATGCCTCCAGGGCCAGGCGCCGATCCTCGGGGTCGGGGTTATCCCGGTTCACCCAGCCGGGCCGGCCATAGGGGACGATGGTCAGGAGGGGGGCGAGGCGTTCCGCTGCCAGGTGCTCGCCATAGGGGCCGCCCCCTTTCATGAACTGGATCATCAGGACCTTGAGCCCCCTGCCGCAGGCACGAAAGGCGAGCCCAAGGGCAGCGGTCGTCTTGCCCTTGCCGTTTCCGGTATAGACCTGCACCAGCCCCTGTTCGAGCGGCATGCACCCTCCTGGCACCCCGGCAACCGCCAACAGTGCGGCAGACGGCATTTTGGTATAACTTTCCGTTACTTCGGATTTTAATGATTGACGAAGAAATATAGCAGGAGTGTATCTGGAGGTCAAGGCGTATTAGCCGTGCATCGAGGTCCGCCAGGGGGCTGGCCGGCCCGGCAGCACAACGTTCTTGACAGGGAATTGAACATTTGCTATTGAAAGAGTGCTTGGGGCGCTTAGCTCAGCGGGAGAGCACTGCCTTCACACGGCAGGGGTCACTGGTTCAATCCCAGTAGCGCCCACCAGAAACGACAATGGGTTAGCCCCACCAGGCTAACCCATTTTTTATTGCGCCATCCACCGGTGCGCAGACAACCTCGGGACAGAGACCGTTATGACAAACAGATCGGCACGCACACCTTCGCAGGATGGACATCATCTCGACCAGCTGTCGTTCTTTCCGGAAACCGTGGAGCAACAGACACCACCTCCACCGGTCCCGGCCGCTCCGAGCTACCAGAAGGGACGGCTCTACCGGGTCGGTATCGCCGAACTGCTGCCTGACCCGACACAGCCGCGAAAATATTTCGATGAAGAGGCTCTTGATGAACTGGCAGCCTCCATCTCCCGCCACGGCCTCCTTCAGCCGGTGATCTTTCGCCAGGATGCCGACGGCAGGCTGTTCGTGGTGGCGGGCGGCAGAAGGCTCGCCGCTGCCGCCCGCGCCGGACTGAAAACCATCCCTGCCATCTGCAGCGACGGCCAGGCAGCAGAGATCGCCCTGGTGGAAAACCTCATCCGCCAGGATCTCGGCTGCATCGAGGAGGCAGAGGCCGTGGAGCGGCTCAAGAGCTCGCACGCATAC
The DNA here is from genome assembly GCA_016223015.1 of Geobacter sp. Classification (GTDB taxonomy): domain Bacteria; phylum Desulfobacterota; class Desulfuromonadia; order Geobacterales; family DSM-12255; genus Geoanaerobacter. The sequence goes on from JACRPV010000116.1 coordinate 27,435, forward strand.
ACCCTGGCCGATCTCTCCGCCATCCTCGGCAAGTCGGTCTCCACCCTGTCCGAGATCATCTCGCTGACCCGCCTGCCGCTGGAGATCCGCGACGAATGCCGCCCCCGCCGCGACATGGCCCGCAGCATCCTGGTGGAGATTGCCAAGCTCTCCACCACCGAGGAGATGCTGGCCCTTTACCGGCGCTACAACCGGGAAGGGCTGTCGCGCGCGGCCCTGCGATCCCGCACCGCCGCGAAACAGGACTCCCGGCCGGGCTACCACCGGTTGTGCCGGTCATTCTCAAAAAAGATCACTGCCATCGACGTGACAGCCCTGCAGGGGAAAGAGCGCGTGAAGGTGAAGACCGAACTGGAGGGACTCAGGGAGATCATCGACCGGCACCTTGCGGAACTGGTCGATTAGCAGGTAAAAAACTCAGGTTGTTCAAAAGCAGTCAGATGGTCGCACCCGCAGAAAGCCCCGCGGAGGCGTAGCAGCGCTACGCCGCACAAGGCGGCTTTCGAGGACGGCGGCTAGATGGCTGCTTTTCAACAACCTGCCCGTCGGCAAAGGATGCATCAGGTGGCGCAGTCGTCAGGATCGCCCTGGATCTTGGCTATGGCATGGGGGATGGCGGGCCAGACCGCTTCGAGGTTCTCCACGGCCCCTTTTGGGCTGCCGGGGAGATTGATGATGAGGGTCGACTTCAGGATTCCGGCAACTGCCCTGGAGATGAGGGCATGGGGGGTCTTTTCCCGGCTCGACCGGCGCATCTCCTCGCCAAATCCGGGGATGTCCCGCTCCACCACGTCCAGGGTGGCATCCGGCGTCACGTCGCGGGGCGAGACCCAGGTGCCGCCGGTGGAGAGCACCAGGTCGACGCTGCCGCTTGCTGCCCAGGATGCCAGCCGCTCGGCAATCAGCCCGCGCTCGTCCGGCAGCAGTTCGGTTGCGCAGACGGTCGCCCCCTTCCCTTCCAGCCAGCCTTGCAGTGCCGGGCCGCTCAGATCCTGCCGCTCGCCCCGGGACCCCTTGTCGCTCAGGGTCAGGATCGCCACCCTCATGACGTCTCCCCCCTGCGGTAGCTGCCGCTCTTGCCGCCATCCTTGGCCAGAAGCACCACCTCCTCGATGGCTATCCCCTTGTCCACGCCCTTGCACATGTCATAGACCGTGAGCGCCGCAACGCTGGCAGCCACCATCGCCTCCATCTCCACGCCGGTCCGCTCCAAGGCCCGCACCGTTGCCCTGATCGCCACCACCCCCGTTTCCGGGACCGGTGCGAACTCGATGGCAACATGGTGAATGGCAAGCGGATGGGCAAGGGGGATCAGGTCCGGGGTCCGCTTGGCCGCCTGTATCCCTGCCAGCCGGGCAACTCCCAGCACATCACCCTTGACAACCCCTCCCTCCAGGATCGACCGGAGTATGGCAGGTGTGAGCCGCACCCTGGCAGCGGCGACGGCGGTCCTCAAGGTCGGCTCCTTGGCGCTCACATCCACCATGATCGCCTGCCCTCGACTGTCAAAATGATTGAAAGCCATCATGCTCCTCCACGTCTGTTTCCCTCAGCACTCCGCCAGCCACTGCCGCTCGCCGAGCACCAGGACGCCGACCTCGCTCCCGGCAGGGAGCGTCTCCTTGCCCGGCGCCAGCAGCACGATGCCGTCCGCCGCAACCTGGGTACGGAGGAAACTGGTCTTCTGGTCCCCCGACGAAGAGGCGGACCAGGCGCCGCCGGCATAGGAAAGTCGTACCCGCAACAGCGTCGTCTTCCCTTCGCGGGGGCGGGCATCTTCGGCGAGAATGGCCCTTACCGGGACCTTGAACAGCCTGCGATGCCCCATCAGCTTGAGCAGCGCCGGCCTGGCCAGCATCTCGAAGGTGAGGAGCGTGGAAACCGGGTTGCCGGGCAGGGAAAAGACCGGCACCGTTCCCTTCATACCGAACGCCGTCGGCCCACCTGGCTTCACCTTGACCTTCCAGAAGAGCTGTCGCACCCCCAGCTCGGCCAGGACGTCCCGCACCAGGTCGCGGTCACCGGCAGAGACCCCCGCCGAGGTGATGACCGCATCGGCGTTCAGGCTAGCGGCCAGGAGCCGGCGATGGCTGTCGAGATCGTCGCGAGCGATGCCGATCATCACCGGTTCGGCCCCGAGCTCCCTGATGGCGGCGGCCAGGGCCAGGGAATTGCTGTTGATGACGCAGCCGGGCTCCGGCAACTGGCCAAGCTCGACCAGTTCATCGCCGGTTGCCACGACAGCCACCCTGGCCCGCCGATAGACCGGGACCAGCGCCTTGCCCAGCGATGCCAGCATGTTGATCTCCGCCGGCCGGATCAGGGTGCCGGGTCCGGCGATGGTCTGGCCGGCCCGCACATCCTCGCCGCGAAGCCGGATATGCTGCCCCATCCTGACCGGATCCGAAAAGGTCACCAGCCCGTCCCGCTCCTCGGCCTCCTCCACCGGGACAACCAGGTCGCTGCCGGCGGGTATCGGCGCCCCGGTCATGATCTTGACCGCCTCCCCCTGCCGCACCTGGGGCACCGGCTCATTCCCCGCCGGCAGAAAGCCGGTGACGCGGAATGATGCACCGGGCGCGCAGTCGGCATGGCGAACGGCATAGCCGTCCATTGCCGAGTTGTCGACCATGGGCAGGTCCCAGGGGGCGACAATCTCCCCGGCAATGACCCTGCCGAGGGCGCTCCCCAGTTCCACCAGCTCCGTGTCGAGCGGCGTAACCGAATCGAGTATCAGTGTCAAGGCTTGCGCCAGCGTCGTCATGACTCACCTCCTGCAGGACTCCCGATCTCGGTGGAGACCTGCGTTATTCCGTCTCCGGGCTTGATGGTCCCTCCCCGCAGCACCCGCACGAAGATCCCTTCCTTCGGCATCACGCAGTCGCCGGCCTGGTGGTAGATGGCGCAGCGGCTATGGCACTCCTTGCCGATCTGGGTGATCTCCAGCAGTGTATCGGCAATCGCCAACCAGTCCCCCACCCTGAGGGCGATCAGCTCGATGCCGGCGGTGGTGATGTTCTCGGCAAAGTCGCCGCTGGAGACATCCAGCCCGAGTGCACGCATCTTGGCAATGCTCTCGCTGGCCAAAAGGCTCACCTGGCGATGCCAGTCACCGGCATGGGCATCCCCTTCGATGCCGTGACCGACCACCAATTCCACCCTGGGGACCGGCACCTTCCGCTCCCCCTTCTCCTTGCTGACGCAGACCGCTATTACGCTGGCCATCTCTCCTCCATTGTCTATCCGCCGATCCTGGCCATGACAAACGGCTCGTGTTCGCAGCCACAGCGATTCATCCCGTGCCGGTGCGGCTTCTCCTCCACCAGCTTCTGCAGGGCACTGCGCAGCCCCTCGCCGTCTTCCGGCCTGAGATACGGCTTCAGGTCGATGCCCGCTGCGGAAAAGAGACAACTGCGCGCCTCTCCGGCCGCCGTGACCCGAATCCGGTTGCAATCGCTACAGAAATGGCCAGAAACCGGGGTAATGATGCCGAAAGTCCCTTTCGCCCCTTCGATGCGGAAATCCTGGGACGGCCCGGCATAGGGGCCCCGATCGACCAGGGCGAAGCGGAACCGTTTCGCCAGGCGCTCCAGGATCTCGCTGCCGGGAACGATCTGCTCCTGCCAGCCGCTACCCTGCAGGGTCGGCATGTATTCGATGAAGCGGACCGCAAAGGGGCTCTCCAGGGTCAGTCGGGCAAACGCCTCGATCTCGGCATCGTTTACCCCGCGCATGACCACCATGTTGAGCTTGAGAGGGAGACCGGCGCGATCCGCAGCAGCCAGCCCGGCCAGGACGCGGGCCAGATCGCCACCCCGGGTGATGGCGGCAAAGGTCGCCGGATCGAGCGAATCGAGGCTGACATTGACCCGCTGCACGCCGGCATGCCTGAGATCGTCAGCCAGCTCTGCCAGGAGCAGCCCGTTGGTGGTGAGCACCAGGTGCCTGAGCCCCGGCAGCCCGGCAAGCCGGGCCAGGAACGAGGTGATGCCGCGCCTAACCAGCGGCTCCCCGCCGGTCACCCGCACCTTCTCCACCCCGAGCTGCACCGCGGTCCTGGCGATCAGCAGCAACTCCTCGTAGCTGAGAATGTCGCCGTGGGCAAGCTTTTCCACACCCTTGTCGGGCATGCAGTAGTGGCAACGGAGATTGCAGCGGTCGGTCACGGAAAGCCGCAGGTAATTGATGGTCCGCCCGAAGGTATCAACCAGCTGCACGCGCTGGTCCTCTCCCGGCTCGAACGATTGGGATGTCACCCCATTTCCCCCCTGCTCTGTCTGACGATTCATGCAGCGGCCCACTGAGCGCTTATAACACACCCCTGCGAATTTGCAAACGCACAGGGAATGGCATTACGGACATCAACGCACGAGGGATGTGGAACAAGGATTAGGCGCCAGGAGCTGCAACAGGGGTAACGATCCCTTCCGCGGCTGCAAATGCAAGGAAATCCCCTGCCTCGTCAGCAGCAATCCCCAGATCGGCGGCCAGAAGGGCTGCCGGTGTCGCACCGTCGAGCCGTTCCAGCAAGCGGAAATAGGGTTCTGCCAGCGACTCGGTACAGACCTGGCCGTCATGGGGGTAGATGACCGCATACGATCCCGACGGCTGCAGGGTGGCAGCGATTGCGCGCAGGTCGGGCTCCCCGGTCTCCAGGAGATCGAGGATCTCGTAGGTGAACGTGGCCAGCCGCGACGACGGCGCCAGTATGAGCGGTTTGCGGAGCAGGTCGGCACGGGAGGGCTTTCGCCGGCCGTGAAGCTGCGGCGGCACCGCCATGACCGTGGCGGCATACTGGTAATGGTAGTTCACGAAATCGAGGGCGAGCGGCAGGAGGCGTCTGACCCGCTGCCGGGCGAACCGGGCAGTGAGGAACTCACGCTGCAGCAGCCAGATTGCCTCGTCGCCGAAGCGGGACTCGTCGAACTCCCCTGCTCCCTGCTGCTGCAGCCAGTCGGCAAAGCGCTCCAGAAAGGCGACCGGCGTCAGGCGGAGCGTTGCGACCACGCCATTGAACCAGGCAACCGCCTTGCCCCGACTGTAGAAGATGTCGCAGGCCGCTCCGAGCCGGCGGGCACGAGCCATGTCGGCAGCCGGGAACGTCGGCGTCTCCAGCAGGGTGTAGGGGGGCATTGCCAGGTGCTTCATGCCGAGGGCCGTGGCGCGGCCGGCAAGCGCCGTGCCGGGCAGGACCGAGAGGGGAAAGATGTCCAGATGGTTGGGATAGAGAGAGAAGGCAAAATCGAGCCCCTCCCGGAACCGGGCCAGGCTGTCGCCCGGCAGGCCGTAGATCAGGTCGAAACCGAAGATAACGCCGGTCTCGTTGAGCATCCCGATCTTGGCAACGAAATCGTCGCGCCTGAATGCCCGGCCCACATTGCGGGCCACCTCAGGATCGGCGCTCTGCAGGCCGATCTGCAGGGAACAGGTCAGCCCGGCAAAGAGCCTGGCCTGCTCCGAATCCAGCAGTTCGTGGCGCACCTCGAAATGGCAATGGACATGGGGGGCCTTTTTCGCGATCAGCCGAAGCAGGGTCTTGGCCCGCTTCACATCCTGGTTGAAGGTGGAATCGAGGACGAAGATCTGGTTCACCCCATGGGCCAGGACATAGTCCAGCTCCGCTTCCAGCCGCTCCAGCGGGTAGCGCCGGACCTTGCGGTCACCCATGCCGTCGAAGCAGAAATCGCAGCCGAATGAGCAGCCCCGCGACAGCTGCCAGACCACCCCGTTCGGGATATGGGCGTCGAGCAGACCCAAGAGGTAGGGAGAGGTGAGCAGACCCAGGTCAGGGATCGGCGGACGCTTGACAGAGCCGCAACGGCCATCGACGAGCCGGGCAATCCCAGGCAGATCGTCGATGGCTGCACCGACAGCGAGGCGATCGAGCAGATCGGCCAGGGTAAACTCACCTTCGCCGACCACCACGAGGTCAAAGGGCGCTTCCTTGAGGACCCCCTCGGGATCGGCGGTGGCTTCCGGGCCGCCGGCGATGATCGAGAGGCCAGGCGCTGCCCGGCGGAGCTCTGCCGCCAGGCCGCAGCACTCTGCCCGGTTCCAGACGTAGAGCGGCAGGCCGACCATGTCCGGCTTTAGCGCAAGGATCTCGCCGGCGACCGCATCCAGGGGGGTGCCGGAGAAATACTCGGCACAGGTGACCGTTACCGGCGGATTCCGGGTGTCGCGCGCATCGAGGAACGCCTTGAGGCTGGCGGCTGCCAGCGGCACGGCCTGGGGGGAGTGCATGGCATGGATGGTGACCAGGTGCAGGTGCATGGGTTGTCTGCCGCCCACCCTAGCGGGTCAGCTGGCGGTACCTGATCCGGTGCGGGATGTCCGCTGCCGCGCCGAGGCGC
>JACRPV010000117.1:0-11013 GCA_016223015.1 Geobacter sp.
TGACGACATCAACCTCGGCACGGTTACCACCGCAGCGACGGGCGTCCCCATCCTCGATGTCCGCGGCGGTACTATCACCACTTCCATAGCTAACGCTACAATCGACGACTACAACCAGTACGGCGATGCCATTGCCGGTACAACCACCAAATTCAAGTCAATTGCCGATCTGACCACCCGCCTGACCGCCATTGGGGTCACCAACGCCAAGAGCCGGACCTATGTCTACTGCGCCTCTGGCATGCGCGCCGCCGTCCCCTTCTTTGTCCTCGACGGCGTCATGGGCTGGCCGGTCACCATGTATGACGGCTCCTGGAACCAGTGGGGCGCCTATATCACTGCCAACGCCGTCAATACCGCCTGGCGTGTCGACACCAACACATCAGGAACGACGCTCCCCCGCACCACCGGCACCCCGACCGGCACCCTGACCCTCGATCCGGCTTCCAACGTCATGTACACCTCCATCACCGACCCCCGCGCCAACCAGATCCTCAACGACGACGTGAACTACTTCAATGCGGGAACGACAACGACAACTTCCTCCGGCGGATCGTCGGGCGGCTCCTCATCGGGATGCTGATGCAGCGGCAGGACCTGAAATCGTAAATATATTCCATTCCAGATAAAGGAGAAACCATGAAACGTACGACCTCCGTCATGCTCGGCACCCTGCTCGTCGGCTCGGGACTCTGGTGCGGAACGGCCTTTGCCGGCCCCCAGATGACATTCGGCCCCAACGACGAGGGGATGCTCCAGCTCGACTACAAGGGACAGTTCCAGATGGCAGTCCGTGACAACGGCTCCGGCGCCGACCAGAACGGCGAGACCATGTCCTTCAACTTCCGCCGCAACCGTCTCGCCCTGATGGGCGCCTACGGCGACATGTTCACCCTCTACGTCCAGACCGAGTACGTCGATTCCCAGAACCTCTCCCTCCCCTTCCAGGTGAGCGAGAACAGGGCAAACAAGGAATTCACCATCCTGGATGCGGCGCTCCGCTTCAACTTCCACGACTCCTTTAAGGTGACCGCCGGCAAGTTCAAGTACAACTTCACCCGTGAAAACCTGGATGCCTGCGAGACCCCGCTCACCCTGGACCGCTCGCTGTTCATCCGCGCCAACGAGAGCACCCGCGACACCGGCGTGGCCGTCTGGGGCAACTTCCTCGACGGCATGTTCCAGTACCGGGCAGACGTGATGGAAGGGCGCACCGCAACCGACGCTTCAGCTCCCCAGCCCCAGTCCAGCTACCGCTACGGCGTGCGCGGGCACATCTCCCTGCTCGACCCGGAAAAGGACTACGGCTACAAAGGGACCTACCTGGGCAAGAAAAAGGTCCTGACCATCGGCGGCGCCTACCAGTATGAGCCGCGGGTCGCCTATGCGGACACCGTGGCCAAGACCGGCGAGAAGAACTACCATGGCTACACCGCCGATATCTTCTTCGAGTACCCGGTTGAAGCGATCGGTACGGTCACGGCCTCCATGGCCTACGAGGACGTTGACTTCGGCGACGCCTACAAGGGAGCCAACCCCGATCCGGTCGCCTTCGGCCTCAACGGTCAGAAAAACGGCTGGTACGCGAAGGCCGGCTACATGCTCCCCAACCTGCCGCTGCAGTTCTTCGGCCGCTATGAGAAGTGGTCCTTTGCCAACCTGAAACTGAACAACGTCGATGCCTTCAACCAGAAGATCGACTGGTACGGGATGGGAGCCAACTACTACTTCCGCGACCAGAACCTGAAGCTCACCTTCGAATACTCCAAGACCGATTTCGCTGTCGAAAACAGCGAGAGCAAGGACTTCAACATGTTCGTAACGGCACTGCAGGTAATTTTCTAAGACACCAGCAGCAGTCGCGCCTCCCGGTAACGGCAGGCAGGCTCACAACAGCGCAGCACAAAAAACGGCGCTTTCATCTGCGGATGGAAGCGCCGTTTTTCTGTTATGGCAGGGGTGATTACCCTTCCTCGCCCCAGAGCCGTTCACGCAGGCCGGAGCTGCGGCTGACCCGGCGGGAGACCGCGGCGATGAAGGCTGCCGGGTCGCCCCAGATCTCCACCCTCCTCTTGGCGCGGGTGATGGCGGTGTAGACCAGTTCGCGGGTGAGAAGCTCCGGTGCGCCGGGGGGGAGGAGCAGGAGCAGGGTGTCGAACTCGCTTCCCTGGCTCTTGTGCACGGTCATGGCAAAGACCGTCTCGTGCGGCGGGAGTCGCAGCGGCGAGAGATGCCGCACCCCGCCGTCGGGAGCGGGAAACCAGGCCGCCACCCCCTCCCCGGCCGGTCCGGCGGCGATCACGCCGATGTCGCCGTTGAAGAGGCGCAGCTGGTGATCGTTGCGGGTCACCAGGAGCGGCCGGTGACCGTACCAGGGGGACCCGGCAACATGGCGGCCGGCAAGCCCCAGGGCCCGCTCGGCAAGGGCGTTCAGCGCCACCACGCCGTACGGCCCCTGGCGGAAGGGGGAGAGGAGCCGGAAGGCGGAGAGCCGCTCCAGACAGGCAGCCGGGTCGGTGGCGGCCAGGTAGTCGCAATAGCCCTCCGCAAGCCGCTCCTTGAGGAGGGCAGCCAGCCCGGCCGGAGGCGGCAGGTCGCGCCAGCCGATGTCGCCGTGCTCTCCCGCACGCATGAGCTCAAGCGCTGCCTCGCCGTCCCCTTCGTTCACCAGCCGGCTCAGGGCAGCGATGCCGCTGGCAGCGGCAAAGCGGTGGCTGGTCTTGAGCGTCACCACTGCATCGCACAGCCGGGGAACGTCTGCCAGTGCCGTTGGGAGGGAGATCCCCGCCGAAGCAGCGGATGCGGCAGCCTCGGGCGAGAACCGTTCCAGGAAGGCGGGATGGCAGATATCGCCGAGCACCGCGCCCGCCTCCACCGAGGCGAGCTGGTCCCGGTCGCCGAGCAGGATCAGCCGGCACTCCGGCGCCAGTGCGTCCAGCAGCCTGGCCATGAGCGGCAGGTCGACCATGGAGGCCTCGTCCACCACCACAACCTCGAAGGGGAGCGGGTTGCCGCCATGGTGGCGGAAGGAGACCGAACCGGGAACGGCGCCGAGCAGGCGATGGATGGTCGATGCCTCGGCAGGGATGCGCGCCGCAGTCTCCGCTGCCAGGGGAAGCCGCTCCCGGGCCTGGGAGACCGCCTCCTTGAGCCGGCCGGCAGCCTTGCCGGTGGGGGCGGCCAGGGCGATCCGGAGCGGCCGGTCGCCGGAGAGCTCAGAAAGGAGCGCCAGCTCCTTCACCAGCGTGGTGGTCTTGCCGGTCCCCGGCCCGCCGGCTATGACCGTCAGGGAGCAGGTAACGGCGAGCCAGGCCGCGACCCGCTGCCAGTCAGGGCCGTCGTGCTGCCCCTGCGGCGGGAAGAGCAGGTCGAGCCCCCGGCTGAGCTCTGCCGGGTCGAGATCGCGATGGGCGGTCGATGCCCGCTCCTGCAGCCGATCCGCCAGATCCTTTTCGTAGCGCCAGTAACGATGGAGATAGAGCCGGTTGTTGTGGTCCAGGATCAGCGGTGCCGTCTCTCCGGGTGCCCCGACAACGGCGAAAGACCGCAGTTCCTCCCCCCACTCCCCGGCATCCTGCCACGGCTCCCCTTTCCCTGCCAGCCGCGCCACAGCATCTGCCGCCTCGCCGGCCAGGGTCTGCAGGTCCAGGCAGACGCTGCCGTCGGCGGTGGCCCTGCTCGCCAGGGCCGCGGCCAGCCAGAGCGAGCGGGAGCCGCCGTCGGCCAGCCGGCAGACGAACCCGGCAAAGGCCCGGTCGAGCGAGCCGAGTTCAAGGGATATGGCCTCCCGCACCTTGTCATCCGCCATGGCCCACCTCCGTCCGGTCCGTCAGGCAGGCGGAGAGCGCCTCCACCAGCCCCCGCTCGGGCCGGGCATGGAAGACCCCCTGGCCGGGCACCGCGACATCGACCCCCCGCAGGAAGAGGTAGAGGACCCCGCCGAAATGGCGGTCGTAATCGTAGCCGGCCATGCGGCTTTCGAGCCAGCGGTGCAGGGCCACGCAGTACAGGTGATACTGGAGGGTGTAGTATTCCCGCTCCATCGCCTCGTCGAGCCGCTCCGGGGCATAATCGGCAGGCATATTCCCCAGATGGTTGGATTTCCAGTCGATGAGGAAATAACGCCCATCCAGACAGAAGACCAGGTCGATGAACCCGCGCAGCATCCCCCGGACCCGACCGAAACCGAGTTCGTCGAGCAGGTCCGGGAATCGCCCCCCTGCCCCGTGGCTGCGAAAGACCCTGGCCAGGTCGCCGCTCTCCAGCGCCGCCAGGGGGAGCATGAATTCCAGCTCCGGCTGCCACCCGCCACGCCCCAGCCTTTCCAGGCGCAACTCAGGCCGGTCCGCCGCCAGGGGGGCGCGCACCACCTGCCCGATCATCCGGGCCACCGTGGCCTCCCACTCCGCTGCCAGGCCGTGGCGGGCAAGCTGCTCCCTGGCCAGCTGCCGCACCGCTGCCTGGTCGAAGGCGGCAAAATCGACCCGTTCCAGCACGGCATGGAGGCAGGTGCCGGGAACCGCGCCCCGGGGGAAGGAGAAGATATCGCCAAACGCCGGGGCCGGCCGTTCCGCGGGCCGGTCGCTGCCCGGAGCCGCAGCATCCCGGTCCGGCAGCTCCATGGCGTGGGGCTTGCCCGAGACCAGGCCGGTAAAGCTGGTGACCCGCCAGGAACGGTCGATCACTCCGTGGAATTCGCGCGCCGCCATGGGAGGCCCGGCCTCAGGCCGAGCCGCGGGGAGCTGCACAGCGCCGGCAGGGGGTTCGCACAGGGCAATCGCCCCCCCTGCCGCTGCAGCGAGCCGCAGCAATAGGGTCTCCTGTTCCGTGGCGCTATCCACTATCGACCCCTGGCCGGAGAGCGGCTCATCGCCGGCCGGGGCGGGCCGGAAGAGGAGCCAGGCCAGGGCCGACTCCTCAGCGCCGCGGAAGCCCCCCCAGATCAGGTAGCAGCGCTCCTTGGCCCTGGTGACCGCCACGTAGAGCAGCCGCAGGTCCTCGGCAAACCGTTCCTCCCTGGCACGGAGCCGATGGTCGTCGAGCTGCCCGGAACCGAGGTCGAGCACCATCCGGTCGTTGTCGTGGAAGAGCGCGGTCCCCTCGTCGCGCACCCCTTCCCAGGCAAAGGGGCAGAAGACCACCGGATATTCGAGCCCCTTGCTCCGGTGCACCGTGACCAGCTGGACGCAGCTCTCGTCCGTCTCCAGGCGGAGCTGGTACTCGTCGATCTCAGGCTGCTCGGCGACCCGCTCCGCCAGCCAGGCGACCAGACCTTCCAACCCCAGCTCCCCCTCCAGCTCGGCATGGTGCAGAAGCTCCAGCAGGTGGAGGATGTTGGTGAGCCGCCGTTCGCCGTCGGCATGGGCCAGGAGCCGGGGACGGACCCCTTCGCCCGCCAGGAGCTCAGTGGCCATGGCCATGACCCCCTGCAGGGCCCAGGTATCGTGATAACCGCGAATCCGCTCCAGCAGGCCGGCCCAGGCGGTCGAATCCTCGTCCTCCACTGCCAGCATGGCGGCGGTCCAGCCGAGAAGGTCAGTGGCCAGCGCCCCCCGCAGGCGCGGCTCGTTGGCCGGTCCGGCAATAGCCGACAGCACCCGCCAGAGCTCCAGGGCCTCGGCCGAGCTGAAAAGGCTCTCGGTGCCGTGCAGCACGCTGGGCACCCCCACCCGTTGCAGAGCCTGCTGCACCAGCCGCCCCTGGTAGTTCTTCCGCACCAGCACGGCAATGTCGCCGGCGTGCAGCGGCCGGTCCGCCAGCATCGCCTCGCCGCTCTCCCCCAGCCGGATCAGCCGCGCCACCTCGGCAGCTACGTCGCTGGCGATCATCTGCTCGGCAACGGACTTGGCCGGGTGGCCGTCCCCTGCGCAGCCGTAGTTCCATAGCACAAAGGGGGGGGCGGCCGGGAACAGGTGCTGCTGCTGGCTCTCGCTCCCCGGTGTCACCCGACGGTAACCGATCTCGGGAAGAAGGAAGGGGTGGGCCCCGCCGAACAGCGCATTGACGGCATCGAGCAGGCCGGAGGAAGAGCGCCAGTTGCGCAGCAGGGTAAAACCGTTCTCCGCGGCCACCCGGCGCGCCGCGGCCAGGTAGGCATGGAGGTCGGCCCCGCGGAAACTGTAGATCGCCTGCTTGGGATCGCCGATAAAGAGGAGCGGCACGCCGCCGTCGCCGAAGAGGCCGGCAAAGATGGCGTACTGCAGCGGGTCGGTATCCTGGAATTCGTCCACCAGCACCGCCCGATAGCGGCTCCGCACCCGCTCGGCCAGCCCCCTGGCGCCGCCTCCGGCAACGACCGCCTCATGGAGGGAGGAGAGCAGGTCGTCGTAGGAACGGAGGTTGCGCCGGGCCTTGCGCTCGCGCAGTTCCTCCCGTGCGCTCCGGAGCAGTCCCGCCCTGAGCGCCAGGAGGTTGCGGTCATAGATGGCCGCCAGTCGGCCGACTTCGGACACGAGCTCTTCGCAGCAGGCGAAGAACGGGTGTACGGGCGGGGTCTGCCCCTTTTTGCAGCCGGCAGCGAGCACGGCCGGGGTGAATTTCTCCAGCTTGTCCGGGATATCCAGGGGGTCGCTACCGGCGAAATACCGCTCCAGGCCGGCGACCCAAGCGGGGACGGAGGCGAGCCGGTAGGCGGTGCGGCTCAGGGCAGGGCTCTCCATCAGCAGGGCCGTTACCTCGCCGGCTGCCGCGGTCCACTCTCCGGCAGCGCGGCGGAAGAGATCGCAGCAGGCGGCACGCGCATCCTCGGTATCCACCGGCTCCTGCTGCGGGATCACCGAAAGTCCGCTCCGCCCCACCACCCGGCGCAGCTCCGTTGCCAGGGAATCGACCGTCAGGCCGTTGCGCAGGGCATGGGCCACGAACAGCTCGTCGGCCGGGTAGAAATGGCGCCGCCAGAAGTCGTCCGCCAGCTCCCGGATGATCGGTCCCTGGTCGGCCAGCAGTTCGGTATCGAACAGGGCGCCGCACTCGAAGGCGTTCTCCTGCAGCACCCTGGCGCAGAAGCCGTGGATGGTATGGATGGCGGCGCCGTCAAAGGAGGCGAGCGCCAGGGTGAGGAGCTGCCCGGCCCGCTCGGTGTCGGGTAAGCGCCGCACCAGTTCTGCAATGAAACGGTCCTCTGTCTCCCGGCCGGAAAGGGCGTCCAGGGCTAAGGAGAGGAGTTGCCGCACCCGGTCGCGCAGCTCCTCGGTGGCAGCCTCGGTGAAGGTGACCACCAGGATGCTCTCCACCGGCAGCTCCCGCTCCAGCACCAGCCGGAGGTAGAGCGCGACGATGGCGTAGGTCTTGCCGGTGCCGGCTGCCGCCTCGATCAGGGTGACCCCGTCCGGAAGGTCGGTGAAGAGATCCAGTTCCCTCACGCCCCCTCCTCCAGACTGGCGAGCAGCGGCCCGTAGATTGCCACGGCCAGCTCCCCGAATTCCGGGGAGGCGCAGAGCCCTGCCGAATCGTTGCTGCCGAAGCAGCGGTCAAAGGCCGGCGCTTCCCCTTCGCCCCGGCTGTGGGACGAGCCGCTCCAGATGGCAACCGCCTTGTCGGGCCGGTCCGGATGGTGACAAAGCGCCAGGGAGGTCTCGGGGAAGAAGGGGAGCGGCGCGCAGAGCCCCTGCAGATAGAGTTCCGTCAATTTTGCCAGATGCCCGGCCGCATCGGGAACCGGCGCAAAGGAGCGGCTTAAGTCCCGCATCACCAGCCTGCTCCGGAGCTGGTAGCCCGCAGGCGCGGCCGCATTCAGGACCAGGTGCTCGACCCAGAGCGAAAGCAGGTCCCGCGCCTTCTGCCTGGCGCAGCGGTAGCGGACGAGCCCTGTGAGCCGGATGCCGTCGATCCGCCCGGCGAGCAGATGGCCGTTGACGGAGAGTGCCGCATCAAGGGGATGAAGGGGTTCCTGCGCCACCAGCGGCGCAACCTGGCGGGTAAACTGCTCTGCCCGTGCCCGGAGCTTGCCGAAGGCGACCAGCCCCTGCCCGCCGGGGGGGAGGAGCCCGCGGCCGCGAAAGACCGGTTCGAGCCTGTCGGGATCGTTGCCCGCAAGCAGCTGTTCCACCAGCTCGTTGGCAAGGAGGTAATCGTCCAGCCCGTCGACAATAAAGGGCTCGCGATCCTCCATCGGCGCAGCCACCTTCTCCAGGCGGATTCCCAGGCGATTGCGCAGGAAATGCTCCGCAGGGCTCCGCAGGAAAGCGATCAGCCGCTCCAGGGGGATCGTCTCCGGCAGGTCGGCCGGCAGGGGAAGCGGCAGCCCGTCGAGAAAGCCGCCCGGTTCCCCTCCCTGCTGCCGGGTCTGCGCTGCCCGGCAGTTTTCCGTCGAGTAGCTGAACAGCCTGCCCGTACCTTCACGGAAGTAGGCCGGGTGGAAGGGGTGGAGGTGATGCCGCGTCACCAGTCGCTGCCGGACCGCCTCCCTCTGCCCGGCCTCCGGAACCCCGGCGACCATGGAGGAGCGCTCCACGTAGTCCAGCAGTTCGCTCACCAGCACCGAGGGGGGCAGGATGCCGTTGTCGCGGCTGCTCTGCCCGACATAGCCGAGGTAGAGGCAGTCGCGGGCCGAAAGGATCGCTTCGAGAAAGAGGTAGCGGTCCTCGTCCCGAATGGAGCGGTCGCCGCGCCGGGGCACCGCCGCCATCAGGTCGAAGCCGGGGGGGCGGTTCTGGCGCGGAAAGAGCCCGTCGTTCATCCCCACCAGGGCCACCACCCTGAACGGGATGCTTCGCATGGGGAGCATGGCGCAAAAGGTGACCCCGCCGCCGAGGAAGCCGTGCAGCCCCTTGTCCCGCTCCAGTTGCCGGTTCAGCCAGCTCCGGACCACGGCCGGGCCGAGGAGTCCGGTGAAACCGGCGGCCTCGCCCCGCGCCAGGTCGGCACAGGCGGCGGTGAGCAGGGTCTGTTCCCCCAGCAGACGCTCATCGACACTGAAGAAGCGATCCAGGAGAGTGAGGAGGTATGTCCCCCACGCCGCGGGCCGGCGCGAGCGGGCAAACGCCTCCTTCAGCCCGAACAGCGCATCGGTAAAGGCGACCAGCCCCCCGAGCAGGCGGGCCTCGCTCCCCTCCAGGTCGTCATAGGGGAGGATATCACGGTAGAGGGTGAGGCCGTCGCCGGGCAGGGCATAGCCGAGCAGGAGCCGCTCCAGGCCGGCCCGCCAGGAATTTTCGCCAAAGGGGGGCAGCCCTTCCCGGCCGCGGTCCTCGCCGTCCACCCCCCAGCGGATGCCGCTCTCCGTCACCCAGCGCCTGACCGTGGCCAGATCGCCGTTAGACAGCTCGAACCGGCGGGCGATTGCCGGGTGCGCCAGGAGGTCCAGGACCTGGGACGCCCCGCAGCGGCTCTCCGCCAGGTCGAGGAGCGTGAGGAAGGCCCGGACCAGGCTGCCGGCGCCGGTCACGCTCCGGTCGGCAATGGAGAACGGGATGCTGCGCCGCTCTTCGCCGCCGCCGCCGAACACGGCGCTGATGTAGGGGGCATATTCGTCTATGCCGGGGATCATCACCACCACGTCCCGCGGCGTCAGGCCGGGATGCTCCTCGAACAGCGCCAGCAGACGGTCGTGCAGCACCTCGATCTCCCGCAGCGGGCTGTGGCAGGAATGGACCTGCAGGGAGCGGTCGTCGGGGGCGATGCAGCGGCGCTCTTCGCGGAGATCCGTCGCGTCGGCAAGGGTGAGGATATCCCCCTGGAGCCGGTGCAGCAGCCCATCCCCCTCCGGCGCCACGAAGCTCCCCCCCTCTCCCTCGTCCAGCGGCGCGCTGTCGTAGAGGAGGTCGAAGAAATCCCTCCCCTGCCGCCCGAGCGAAGCCAGGAGCGGGTTGCCGCTCTCCAGGTAGGCGTCGGACCCGGTCAGGTCGGAGCGGACCAGGCGGCGGGATTTCTCCCCTTCGGAAACGATCTGGAACCAGTGTTCGCTGCAGGGGTTGAGGAGAAAGAGGTGGACCTCGGTCCGGGCGGCCAGGGCCGTGAGTATTTCGCTGTGATAGCGGGGGAGCGCCGGGATGCCGAAGACCGCGATCCGCTCCGGCAGGCTTGCCAACAGGGGGTTATTCCCTGCCATGGCCCGGCAGAACTCCCGCAGCAGGGAGCCGCGGTGGCGCGCACCCGCCCGGCCGACCAGGAGGCGCCAGAGGATCGCCTGCCAGCGGCAGCGGTCGCAGTCGCGCCCCGCTTCCCAGCCGTCCAGCATGTCCGGCCGGAACAGGGTGTACTGGTCGAACAGGTCGGCCACCTGGGAGGCGAGCTGATACAGCTTGAGGCCGCCGGGGTCGTCCGCGAGATAGCGTGCAAGAGGGGAAAATACGGGTTCGCCGATAAGCGGGGGGATCAGCTCCATCAGTTGCCAGGCCATCCGCTCCGGGGCAAGGGGGTTCTCTTACGGGATCTCCGGCAGGACGGCGCGGGAGGCCTCCCACGCCAGGGCATTGGGAAAGGGGTAGCGGCAATTGGCCCAGACCCCGAGCCGCTCGGCAAGCGCCATGGCCAGCCAGCGCTCCATTCCCCGGCTCTGGACGACGATCACCTCCTGGGCGAGCGGGTTGGAGAGCGGCCGTGCCATCTCCACCGCGAGCCGGTCGGCAAGCAGTTCCAGCCGGTTGCTGGTATGTAGGGTGATAGTTCCTCGCATGCGGTGTGAAACGGTTCTTTTCCGCCCTGGCGGTGTCAATCTGCGAGATTCCTTGTGCGGCGTAGCGCTGCTACGCCTCCGCGCAATCCCTTGATTTCCTTGCCAGGACGAAAAATCCCTCGTTTCCGATCTGGCACTGTCTTCCGGTGTTTCCGGATGGAAATGATTATATTCCTGGGGTGCGACAGAGTATGTCGCGTTCCTTCCGGTGGCTGCACCAAAGGTAAGCGAGCCCCGGTCGGAAAGCAACAAAAAAGCCGCACGGTCTGCGTGCGGCTCTATATGTCACATTCTGCCGGTCTGGCGGAGGAGGTCAGGGCTGGCGGTTCGCCACCTTCTACCCCTTCGGCTGGCGGGCCGGTTTATGCCTGATCATGGTGGAAAGGACCAGTTTGGCC
>JACRPV010000117.1:11075-23889 GCA_016223015.1 Geobacter sp.
GCTCTGCCGCCAAGAGACACCACTTCAGCGCCTCGTCCCGGTCCTGGGCCACTCCCCAGCCGTTGTAGTAGAGGAGGCTCAGGCTCAGCTGCCCCTGGGGATTCCCCTGCCCGGCGCTCCGGGCGAGCCATCTGGCAGCCTCGGCATAATCGAGTGGTACGCCTTGGCCACGGGCGTACATGGAGCCGAGGATATACTGGGCCCGTGAGTCTCCCTGCTCGGCTGCCTTGCGGCACCAGCGGGCCGACTCTGCCTTGTCGACCGCCACCCCCCAGCCGTTGTAATAGATGCTGCCGATGCTGAACTGGGACTCGGCATCGCCGTTTTCGGCGCTCATCCGGAACCAGGTGAGGGCCTCGGGGTAATCCTGCGGCACGCCGTCGCCGTTGGCATACATGAAACCGAGCGCCTTCTGGGCCTCCAGGTGGCCGCGGACCGCCGCCTTTTTGAACCATGCCGCGGCACGGGGCTTGTCGACCGGGACGCCGAAACCGTTGAAATGCATGTAGCCGAGGTTGTACATGGCCTGTGTGTCGCCATGCTTGGCCGCTTTCATGCACGAGCCGTAGTTTTTCGGGGAATCGCTGCTGATGATTGCGCCGATGGATGCGGAACCGGGGGACCGGCTGCCGGTAGCGGCGCTGTCAGGGCTGGAGGGTGTGGCGTAGAACTCGCGGGAATAGGCAGAAGCGTCGGCATCTATGTCGGCAAAGGCCGGCAGAGCCGAGCAGGTCAGCGCAATGGTGGCGACGACAGCCTGGAAGATCCTTGTCCGCATGCAGCCCCTCTCGTAACGAGATACCATTACAGAACAATCTCACAGGGCACTTCCCCCTCACCAGGGGATATCACGAATGATACCAGACCGGATCGGCTCCGCAAGGAGCCGGCTATATGACGAGGCACCGGGAAGTGTATGAAAATAAGTGCATACGGCGTACCATCGCCATAACTATGTCATATTACAGAAATATACCCCCTTTACTTCGCGCGTGGCTGTCGCTTTTTCACAGGTGATTTCCCAGTCATATGGCGAGAAGGCCGTGCCTCCGCAGGCGCCTGGTCTGCCTTCCCGGCCGTTCTGGGACGCTCGCCCCCTTTTCCGGAGAGCCGCTTCACCTCGTCCCCGGTCAGCAGGCGGAATTCGCCCGGCCGCAGCCCCCCCATCTCCAGGAAACCGTACCTGACCCGCTTGAGCCGGACCACGGTGAGCCCCACCTCTTCGCACATCCGGCGCACCTGGCGGTAGCGCCCTTCATGGATCACCAGGGAGAGCCAGGTGTTGTTGTCGCTCCCCTTGACCACCCTGGCCCGGGCCGGCGCGGTCTTCCCCTCTTCCAGCGCGACGCCGCCGGAGAGGGCGGCCAGCTGCTCGCCGCTCACCTCGCCGCGAACCCGGACATGGTACTCTTTCTCCACGCCGTAGCGGGGGTGGGCCAGCCGGTTGGCCAGTGCGCCGTCATTGGTCAGGAGCAGCAGCCCCTCGGTATTGTAATCCAGCCGCCCCACCGGGAAGACCCGCTCGGAGACCCCTTTCAGGAGGTCGGTCACCAGCGGCCGCCCCTGGGGGTCGCTCAGGGTGGTGACATAGCCGGCCGGCTTGTGGAGCAGGACATAGACCCGCTGCTTCTCCACCGCCACCAGCTTGCCGTCCAGGGTAACCACGTCGCTGTCCGGGTCCACCTTGGTCCCCAGTTCCGTCACCACCGTGCCGTTCACCGCCACCCTGCCGGCAACTATCATCCCCTCGGCTGCCCGGCGCGAGGCAAATCCCGCCTGGGCCAGTACCTTCTGCAAACGCTCCTGCATGATCCCTCCAGAAACAGCGAAAGGCCGAAGACGCAAGCAACCGGGATCACCCCGTGGCTTACCTTCAGCCTTTCACCCGAATAACGGCAATCAACCGCAGATAACTACGGATAAAAACGAGTCTTACCAACTAAAAGATAGAGATGTTAAGTATTCTGCCTTTATCTTTTTGGTGTATCTGCGTTCATCTGCGTTCATCTGCGTTCATCTGCGGTTAAATGCTTTTCAGATTCACCGGAAAACAACAACCACAAACCGCAGAGTACGGAAACGACGCGCCCCTACTCCACGAACCTCGACATCTTGCGGAACTTCTGATACCGGTCCTCCACCAGCTGCTCGCCCGACATGCCGCGCAGTTCGGCCAGGTGGCGCGCCAGGACCTCGTGGAGGTTTTTCGCCATGGCCTCATGGTCGCGGTGCGCCCCGCCGACCGGTTCCGGGACGATCTCGTCGATCACCTCCAGCTCCTTGATGTCGGTGGCGGTCAGCTTCAGCGCCTCGGCGGCCTGGGCCCCCTTGGTGCCGTCGGACCAGAGGATGGCAGCGCACCCCTCGGGGGAGATGACCGCATAGACCGAATACTGGAGCATCACCACCCGGTTGCCGACTGCGATGGCCAATGCGCCCCCCGAGCCCCCTTCGCCGGTAACCACTACGATGATCGGCACAGTCAGGCAGGCCATCTCGCGCAGGTTGCGGGCAATGGCCTCGGCCTGGCCCCGCTCCTCGGCGCCGATGCCGGGGAAGGCGCCGGGGGTATCGACAAAGGTGATGATCGGGAGGCCGAACTGCTGCGCCATCCCCATCAGGCGGAGCGCCTTGCGGTACCCTTCCGGGTTCGGCATGCCGAAGTTGCGGTAGACCTTTTCCTTGGTGTCGCGCCCCTTCTGGTGGCCGATCACCATCACCGGCTCGCCGTCGAGCTTTGCCAGGCCTGCCACGATAGCATGGTCGTCACCGTACAGCCGGTCGCCATGCAGTTCGATGAAATCGGTGAAGATGTGCTTGATGTAGTCGGTGGTAAAGGGACGGTTGGGGTGGCGCGCCACCTGGGCCGTCTGCCAGCGGGAGAGGTTGGCGAATATCTCCGAACGGACCTTTTCCGCCTTTTTCTCCAGCTTGCCGATCTCCGTGGCAAGATCGAGGGAGTCGCCGGACATCTCCTTCAGTTCGGTGATCTTCTTCTCCAGCTCCACCAGCGGTTTCTCGAAATCCATATAGAAATTCTGCGATGCCATATTCGGTATCCCCCTTTAAACTCGATATGTCTGATTATACTATTACATCAATGGCACAGCAAAAAGCTCCAGCTGCCCACCACCCACCTACTCGAACCTGGTGGCCCGGTAGCCTACCAGCTTCTCCACGTCCATGGCCAGGTCGTCGCTGGCCGCCACTTTGAACCGTTCATCCAGCGGGATGGTCGCCCGGAAGCTCCCCGGCCGTTCTATGTGCAGCAAGGAGGCGACAATATCCGCAGCCTTGATCTTGATGCTCTTTTCGCCCACATCGACCGTGCCGGAAACCACCAGCGGCTCATCGGTCTTGAGCAGTTCCGCCGCTTTCGCGTACGGCTCGGGGAAGACGACGACCTCGACCGTCCCGACCAGGTCTTCGATGGTGGCAAACCCCATCCGGTCGCCCTTCTTGGTGATCATCTCCTTGAGGGCAACCACGATGCCGCAGATCCGGACATCTTTGCCGTCGGAGATGTCGGCCAGGGTGGAGGTGTCGGCGGAGGTGAACCGTTTCATGTCCTGGCTGTAGCGGTCGAGCGGGTGGCCGGTGATGAAGAAGCCGAGCGATTCCTTCTCGAACCCGAGCTTCAGCTTGTCGTTCCATTCAGCCACGTCGGGAAGCTTGCCCCGACCGTTGCCGTTGCTCTTGACGATCTCTTCGGTGCCGAACAGGGAGACCTGGGAACTATCCCGTTCCTCCTGGATCCTCTGGCCGAGCGTTACCGCATCCTCCAGGCCGGCCATCAGCGAAGCGCGGTTCGCTCCGGTGGAGTCGAAGGCGCCGCTCTTTACCAGCGCCTCCAGCACCCGCTTGTTGACCCTGCGCAGGTCGACCCGCTCGCAGAAGTCGTAGATATCCTTGAACGGTCCGTCCTTGCGCGCCTCCAGGATCGACTCGATCGCCCCTTCCCCCACGTTCTTGATGGCGCCAAGGCCGAAACGGATGGAGATGCCGAAGACCTTGAAGGAGAGTTCGGAGGAGTTGATGTCGGGAGGCAGGACCTCGATCCCCATGTCCCGGCAGTCGCCGATGTTCTTGACGATCTTGTCCGTCTTTTCCCGGTCTTCGGTCAGAAGGGCCGCCATGAACTCCACCGGGTAGTGGGCCTTGAGATAGGCGGTGTGGTGGGCGATCAGGGCATAGGCGGCAGAGTGCGACTTGTTGAACCCGTATTCGGCAAACTTCGCCATCAGGTCGAAGATCGCCTCGGCCTTCTTCAGGTCGACCCCCTGCTCCTTGGCCCCCTCCAGGAACTTGCCCTTCTCCTTGGCCATGGCAGCCGGGTCTTTCTTGCCCATTGCCCTACGCAGCAGGTCGGCGCCGCCGAGCGAGTACCCCCCCAGGGTACGGGCGATCTGCATGACCTGCTCCTGGTAGACGATGACGCCGTAGGTGTCCTTCAGGATCGGTTCCAGCTGCGGCAGGTCGTAGACCACCTTTTTCCTGCCATGCTTGCGGTCGATGAAGTCGTCGACCATACCGGAACCGAGCGGACCGGGGCGGTAGAGGGCACAGGCCGCAATGACGTCCTCGAAGCAGGAGGGCTTCAGCTTGACCAGCATCTCCTTCATGCCGCTGGATTCGAGCTGGAAGATGCCGGTGGTGTTGCCGGCGGAGATCAGTTCGTAACTCTCGCGGTCGTCGTCGCGCAGCAGCGTGATGTCGAACTTCGGGTCGCGCCCCTGGCGGATCAGTTTCACCGCGTTGTCGATGACCGTCAGGTTCTTCAAGCCGAGGAAGTCGAACTTCACCAGCCCGATCTTCTCCACGTACTTCATGGAATACTGGGTGTTGATCAGGCCGGTCTTCTGGTCCTTGTAGACCGGGCAGAACTCTTCGAGCCGGTCCGGCGCCACGACCACGCCGGCGGCATGGGTGGAGGCATGGCGGGCAAGCCCCTCCAGGCAGAGCGCGACGCGGAGCAGCTCTTTCACCTTCGGGTCGGCCGCGGCAAGCTCGCCCAGCTTCGGCTCCTGCTTCAGGGCCTCGTCCAGCGATATGTTCAGGACCTCGGGGATCAGCTTGGCGATCCGGTCCACGTCGCCATACGGCATGTCCAGGGCCCGGCCGACGTCCCGGATGACACCGCGGGCCGCCATGGTACCGAAGGTGATGATCTGGCAGACCTTGTCGCGGCCATACTTTTCCGTGACGTACTGGATCACCTCTTCGCGCCGGTCGGTGCAGAAGTCGACGTCGATATCGGGCATGGAGATACGTTCGGGGTTGAGGAACCGCTCGAACAGGAGGTTGTAGGGGATCGGGTCGAGGTCGGTGATCCGGATGGCGTAGGCAACCAGCGAACCGGCCGCCGACCCCCTGCCGGGGCCGACCGGTATCCCCTGGTCCTTGGCCCAGTTGATGAAGTCGGCAACGATGAGGAAATAGCCGGGGAACCCCATCTGCTTGATACAGTCGAGCTCGATGCGCAGCCTGTTCCGGTAGAGCTCTTCGTCGTTGTCGGTAAAGGCGGGGTTCTTTGCCCGGATCGACGTCAGCCTGGCGCCGAGCCCCTTGTGCGCCTCTTCCTCCAGCTCCTCGTCCAGGCTTTTCCCTTCGGGCAGCTCGAAGCGGGGGAAATGGTAGGTCTTGAAATCGAGTTCCAGGTGGCACTGCTCGGCGATCCGGACCGTGTTGGCCACCGCCTCCGGCGCATACTGGAACGCAGCCGCCATCTCCTCCGGCGACTTGACGTAGAACTCGTCGGCCGAAAACCGCATCCGGTTCTCGTCGTTCATGGTCTTGCCGGTCTGGATGCAGAGCAGGACCTCGTGAGCCCTGGCATCCTCGCGGTTCAGGTAATGGCAGTCGTTGGTGGCGACCAGCGGCAGGGAAAGCTCGGACGCAACCTCCAGCAGCCGCTGGTTGGCGACCGCCTGCTCGGGGAGCGTATTCTCCTGCAGCTCGATATAGTAGCGCTCCGGGAAGAGCTCACTGTACCAGCGCGCCGTGGCTATCGCATCCTCCATCCGGTTGCGGGTGCACTGCACCGCCACCTCCCCCTTGAGGCAGGCGGAAAGGGCGATCAGCCCCTCGGCATGTTCCGTCAGAAGATCCTTGTCGATCCGCGGCTTGTAGTAGAACCCATCCTTGAAACCGGCGGACACCAGGTAGGAGAGGTTTTTGTACCCCTGCAGGTTCTGGCAGAGGAGGATGAGATGATAGCTCGAATACTCGCCGGGACTGCTCCCCTGCTCCTTGGAAAAACGGGAGCCGGGCGCCACGTAGACCTCGGCGCCGATGATCGGCTTGATCCCCTTGTCGAGGCACTTCTGGTAGAACTCTATCGCCCCGAACATGCTGCCGTGGTCGGTGATCGCCACGGCAGGCATGCCGAACCCCTTCACCGTGCTCATCAGGTCGCCAAGACGTATGGCGCCGTCCAGCAGGGAGTACTGGGTATGGAGATGGAGATGGACGAATTCCGCTTGCTGCATGGGCCTCTATCGGATATAAGTGAAGGGAGCTGCGAGGCGCCGCTCCCTTTTTAGTATGGCTAAAATGTGCGCCAGATTATGCCATGAACCCGAGGGAGTGTCAATTCCATACTGACCCCCCTGCAAAGGTCCGATCAGCACCGATGGACAGACCTATGGACGACAGATCCGCACAGCGGGCCATCCTGGTCATGGACGACGACGAGGATGTCCGTTTCATTGCCGGCCTCATGCTGCAGCGGCTCGGTTTCTCGGTGGACCTGGCCGAGACCGGGGACGAGGCGATCGAGCTATTCCGCCGGGCCCACGAAGCGGGTCGCGGCTACCATGCCGTCATCCTCGACCTGAACATCCCCGGCGGCATGGGAGGCCAGGAGGTGATCGTCCTGTTGCGCGCGATCGACCCGGCGGTCACGGCCTATGTTTCTTGCGGCAATCCCTATGACCCGATCATGGAGAACCCGGCAGATTTCGGCTTCCAGGGTGCCATTGCCAAGCCGTTCCTCCCCGAACACCTCCAGGTCCTGCTGCACCAGCCATAGCACCGCCATCACCCTTTTAACCGGATTAAAAATATGAACAACCCGCTCCTCATCGACAGTCATGCCCATATCGACGGCCGCGAATTCAGCGCCGATTTTTCCGAGATGCTGCAGCGTGCGGCAGACGCCGGCGTTGCCGAGATCGTCGTGGTCGGCGCCGACCTGGAATCGAGCCGCGCCGCCTGCGAACTGGCAGCGCGCCATCCCAACCTCTACGCCGCGGTCGGCATCCACCCCCACGACGCCGGCCGGGTCACCGAGCGATGCTACGACATCGTCGCCGACCTGGTGCGGGAAAACCCGAAGGTAGTCGCCATCGGCGAGATCGGGCTCGACTTCTACCGCGACCGCTCGCCACGGCCGGCGCAGGAAGAGGTGTTCCGCCGCTTCATCCGCCTGGCCCGCGACCTGGAGCTGCCGGTGATCGTCCATGACCGGGATGCCCACGAGCGGGTCATGGCGATCCTGCGCGAGGAACGGGCCAGCGAGACCGGCGGCGTGCTCCACTGCTTCTCCGGCGACCTGGCCATGGCCAGGGAATGCATCGCCATGGGGTTCTACCTCTCGTTCCCCGGCACCATCACCTATCCGGCCAACGAGGCGCTGCGCGATGTCGTGCGCGGGGTCAAGATCGAAAACATCCTTGTCGAGACCGACTGCCCCTATCTCTCGCCGGTCCCGTACCGGGGGAAACGGAACGAGCCGGCCTACGTGCGGCTCACCGCCGAAAAGGTGGCCGAGCTGAAAGGGCTGTCCCTCGCGGACGTCGGCCGGATCACCAGCTTAAACACCCGCAGCCTGTTCAGGATCGGCGAGCCGATTCAGCAGGCGAAGATCGCCTACACCATCCGCAACTCCCTCTACCTGAACATCACCAACCGCTGCTCCAACCGCTGCACCTTCTGCCCCAAGTTCGACGACTTCATCGTCAAGGGGCACTTCCTCAGGCTCGACCGCGAGCCGACCAGCCAGGAGGTCCTGGCGGCCATCGGCGATCCGTCCGGCTACGCCGAGGTGGTCTTCTGCGGCTACGGCGAGCCGCTCATCCGGCTCGACCTGGTGAAGAAGGTGGCTGCCGAGCTGAAGAGAAAAGGGGTAAAGGTGCGGGTCAACACCGACGGCCAGGCCAACCTGGTCCATGGCCGCAACATCCTGCCGGAGCTGGCAGGCCTGGTGGATACCGTCTCCGTCAGCCTCAACGCCGCCGACGCCGCCACCTATGCCCGTCTCACCAACACCCCCTTCGATGCGGCCGGGTTCACGGCAATCTGCGACTTCCTGCGCGAGGCGCCCCGCCACATCCCCGAGGTCGTGGCAACCGCCGTCACCGTGCCGGAGCTGGACATCGAGGCAGTCAGGCAGCTCGCCCTCTCCCTCGGCGTCGTCTTCCGCGAGCGGGAATACGCGGAAGTGGGGTAGCGCATCATCTACCACAAACGGCCGCACCCCTCACTCCAGGCAGAGGTCGCGACCATTTCTTAATGGTACGACAGCGACAACCCCATAAACCCCTTGACTCACCGATATACCGGTTGTAACATTAGATATATCAACTTTTATATCGGTGGCACAATATGCAGACCGCCAAGCTGTACGACATCATCTCCTCCTACAACCGCTTTTGGGCCTCGGGTAAGATCGAAGCGGGGATCGGGAGAGATCTCCTCCCCCACTGCCTCGGGCAGCTCGACTCCAAAGAGGTAGTCGTGCTCAAGGGTGTTCGCCGGTCCGGCAAATCGACCCTCATGGCACAGGTAATCCACGAGCTGCTTTCCCGGAAGGTGCAGCCGACCGCGATCCTGCGGATCAACCTGGAAGAGCCGCTGTTCTCCCCCGAATACTCGGTTGCTCTGCTGGAGCAGATCTATCGAACGTATCGAGAACGGGTGCAGCCAGAAGGGAAATGCTGGCTCTTCATGGATGAAATCCAGAATGTCCCCGGATGGGAGAGCTGGGTACGGGGACGCAGTGAAACGGAAGAAATTAAAATATTCATTACCGGCTCGTCTTCTCAGATGCTTTCCCGCGAGATCGGCACCAAATTGACCGGCAGACATGTATCCTTTGAGGTACACCCGCTCTCGTTCCATGAATTTCTACGGTTCAGCAATCTGGAGATAGCGACCGAACTCGACTACACTGCCAGGAAAGCGTCCATCAGGAAATCATTCAGCGACTACCTGAAGTATGGCGGATTCCCCGAAGTGGTCCTCAAAGAATCCCCCGATGAGAAAGAACTACTGCTCAAGAACTATTTCGAGGATATTCTTTACCGGGATATCGTCAGCCGCTACGAGATCCGCGATGTTTCCAACCTGCGAAATCTGGCTGTATACCTGATGACCAACATTGCCAAGCCTGCCAGCATAACCCGGTTGAAGAACAACTTCACCATCTCCCAGGACAAAACCGAGAATTACGTATCGGCCATCATGGAAAGCTATCTGCTATTTCAATTGCAGATGTTCTCATTTTCGCTCAAGAGTACCATGCGGGCCGGGTTCAAGCCGTATGCCATCGACACGGGGCTGCGTAACCGGGTCGCATTCGCGTTTTCCGAAGATATGGGCTGGTTGGTCGAAAACGTGATTTTCTGTCACCTGAAACGGCTTCACGAAGAGGTCTACTATTACACCGACGGCAGCGAAACCGACTTTGTGGTCAAAGAAGGAATGAACATCACCAAGCGGATTCAGGTCTGGTATGAGGATGTGTCGGTGACCGACATCCCGGATCGGGAGCTGGCCTGTTTCCATAAAGCCATGCCAGGGGGTGAGGCGGCAGAAGCGATCCTGGTGACCAATGATTACGAGGATGCCATCGATACCGGTGCAGCAAGGGTCCGGTGCATCCCGGCGACAAAATTCCTGCTCGGGCTTGGACAGGGGTGGAGAAGCTCTTGACATCGCCTGACGCAAACCGGAAAAAGATGAGTGCCGACACCCGCTGGCTCTTGCGGCTCTGCTGCTCGCAGATCTTCATCATGCTGGTCTTCATCAACTATTCGGCCGTGCTCCCGCTCCTGAAGCAGGAGTGGGACATCTCCAACACCATGGCCGGCTCCATCTTCTCGGTCTACCAGCTCGGCTACATCCTCTCCGGCGTCATCCTCAGCACCCTCACCGACCGGCTCAACACCCGCTACATCTTCCTCACCGCGGCACTCTGGTCCGGCATAGCCAACCTCCTCTTCGCCCTCTATGCCCACGATTACCTCTCGGCCATGGTCCTGCGGGCGCTCACCGGCATCGGCATGGGCGGCACCTACATGCCGGGGCTCAAGCTGGTGGCCGAGCGCTTCTCCCCCACGGAGCGGGGGAGAGCCATCGGCATCTATGTCGGGTCCCTGGTGCTGGGCGCCTCGCTCTCCCTGGCGGTCACCGGGGCGATCACCTCCCTGGCGGGCTGGCGGATCGCCTTTTGCGTCTGCTCCCTCGGCGTCTTTGTCGGCCTCCTCATCGCCCGCAAGGTATTCCACGATTACCGTCCCCTGCCCTTTGCCGGGACGAGCGGCGGCTTCCGGGCCGAGGTGGTGAAAAACCGGCCGGCGTTCCTGATGATCCTCGGCTATGGCTCGCACATGTGGGAGATGTACAGCATGCGGAGCTGGGTGGCCCCCTTCTTCGTGGCGCTCCTGGTGGGAAACGGCATGGCGCGGGAGAGCGCCACCGGCTGGGCCGCCACTGCCGCGGCCCTCATCGTCGGGGTCGGCACCTTTTCCACCGCCATCACCGGCACCCTGTCGGACCGCTGGGGGCGCACCAACACCATCACCATCGTCATGCTGGCGAGCACCTGCATCTCGTTCCTCTTCGGCTGGCTGATCAACCTGAACCCGCTGGTGGCGCTGGTGGTGGGGATCGCCTACGGCTACCTGGTGGTGGCGGAATCGCCGGTCTTCTCCACCGGGCTGACCGAGCTGGTGGCGCCGGCCTACCTGGGGGCAGCCATGGGGATACAATCGCTGGTGGGGTACTCCATGGGGATGATCTCGCCGACGGTCTTCGGCTGGGCCCTGGATGTCTACAAGGGATGGGAGCCATGGCCCGGCATCAACGGCGAATGGGGGATCGCCTTTGCCACCGCCGGCATCGGCGGCCTCCTGGGGCCGTTCTGGATGTGGCTCTTGCGCAGACGCCCGGAAAGCGCCAGGATGGCGGGAGGGAAACGCTGAAG
The DNA here is from genome assembly GCA_016223015.1 of Geobacter sp. Classification (GTDB taxonomy): domain Bacteria; phylum Desulfobacterota; class Desulfuromonadia; order Geobacterales; family DSM-12255; genus Geoanaerobacter. Next base: position 22,282 of record JACRPV010000117.1, read on the forward strand.
ATGCGCAGGCCGCCAGCTACTTGCAGGACCACAGAAGGAGACATTATCATGAAACACGTGACCGAGTATCAAAAAGACCTGATCGAGGCACTGAAAGATCCCGCTGAAGCGGCGGCATATCTGAATGCCGCGCTTGTAGAGGGAGACCGTGAAACATTCCTGCTGGCATTACGCAATGTTGCCGAAGCCAATGGCGGCATGGCGGCAGTAGCAGACAAGGCCCATCTTAATCGTGAAAGCCTGTATCGGACTCTGTCCCGCCGGGGAAATCCGGAAATCCGCACACTGTTCAACCTGCTGCATGGCGTCGGTCTGCGACTGAATATTACTCCTGAAACGGTTACAGCATAAGGCTGTTGCTACAATGACAACATTAGAACAAAAGTGCAGTCTGTTCGACCCGAAACCTGAATGTGGGCTCAGCTGCCGCAAAGGCGGCGCCGTGCAGCACGGACACCACCAGCCACGCCGCCATGCTATAAAGTAGTCCGCTGCGAACCGTCCGCCTCCTCTTCCGTCACCGACAGGTAAAATCCCCACCCGATAGCGGTCACCACCACCAGCAGCCCCAAGCCGTTTTCCTTTTTGTCAATTGTTGAGACCCCTTGAATGCCTTTGTTTGTCTCATGTCCGAGGCTGACCCCGCTTATTTCTTCAATGCCAGGCAAAAGTTGCCCTGCATCGGGAGCTTATACTTCTTTCAACGATTTGATTATTCCCGTGAAGATTTTGTATGCCATCTTCTGAGAGTCTTCATCCAATTCCCGAATCATTTCTTCAATCCCTTTTGCACGCTCTCCAGCATCATTGAGGTGCATGAAATCGAAAAAGGTCATCATCGGCACACCGAGAGCATCGGCAATCTTTTCGAGCCGGTCTATGGTGGGGTAGTTCTTCCCGACTTCGATTCTACTGACATGTTTTTGTTCAACGTCGATGATCTCGGCAAGCTTTTCCTGGGTCAGACTGCGGGACTTGCGAATTTCCCTGATCCTCGCACCGAGCAATTCTTTTGTATTTTTCATGAAATCCTCCGCCCGTAGTATTGATTTAGGCGAGAGAAAATAAAACAACGCAATATAGTATAAATCTATTGACATAACCCCATATAATGGGGTAACTATCCATGTGACATCGGATATATATTCTCAAATACCATTTATAATGTAGATGGTAAGATGGTCTCCTGAATTCACTTCTGGGGTCCGTGCCCTGTAATGAGCGCGGACAGAAAAAATCAATCAATGCACTCGCTTGTAATGTGACTTAAAGGGAAGATGGGAAGCCAGTGACAGATATTCTTCTTGTTGACGACGACCAGGATTACCTGCATCAGTTCAGGCGTTTTCTGGAAGGGGAAGGCCTGTCGGTCCACTCTGCCCTCAACGGAGAAGAGGCCGTCGCCTGTCTGGAGCAAAAGACGTATCGCGTGTTGATAACCGACTTGAACATGCCGGGGATGGACGGTTTCACCCTTTCTCGAAAAGCTGCCATCTCTGCGCCGGAAATGCCTGTCATCATGATTACCGGCAGCATTTTACCGGAAATTCCCCGGCTGGCGGAAGAGGCTGGGATAGCAAGAGTGTTTGCTAAGACGGTCAATCCGGA
>JACRPV010000117.1:23962-29084 GCA_016223015.1 Geobacter sp.
AGCCGGGGACTGATAGTGACAAACTTGATGTAGTTCTTGATGAAGTTTTTGCGTAAGTAATGGTACTTATTGAAGTGGTTGTCATGCAAAGACCACCATTATTGTAACGTCTTTGCATATCATTGAACATGATGCACTTTAATGCAATGAAATCAGGTAAATAACTTCTGAACTGCACCAAGTAAGTGTTGAACTATTTGACTGGACACATTAACATCGCCACGAAAATTCGATGTAACCCAAGGGTGAACGTTAGTAGGGGTTGCAAGTACGAATAGCACGCCATTTTTGTTGTTTCGGTTGCGGCTGCTGAAGACTGACTGCCGGCACCGTTTACCCGCGATGCGGGAGAGGAGGGAAGGCCATGTCCGTCATCGCACGAGCGGTAGCGGTAGTGTTCCTGTCTGTATGTGCCGCCGAAGTTTCCGCAGCGACCCAAGAGGAAATCGATGCGGCACGGAGCAAGGGGCTTGCCTGGCTGTATACCAGCCAGAAAGGCGACGGTAGTTGGAAAACTACCGGAGGCTTGCAGAGTCAACCCACTGCCGCAGCCCTGGAAGCCCTTCTCAATGCAGGTATCACCAGGGGGCGCACCTTTGCCACTGCCCAATCATGGCTCGCCAATGTCGATGCCCTCTCCACCGACAGCCTTTCGCGTCAGAGCATAGCCCTGTACAAAGCCGGTGCCAGCGTCACAGCACTCATGACCCGCCTCACAAGCATGCGGCACACCCGGACCAAAAGTTGGGGTGCCTATAACCAATACTACGGCAGTTTCCCCGATACCTCCCTGGCGCTCGATGCCATTGCCATCACCAACACCACCTATGCCGACACCAGCACCTCCCTTGGTTTCATCGGCGGCACACAGAATGCCGATGGCGGCTGGTCATTCACCTCCATCTACGGCGAACAGGGAACTTCCGTCAGCCGGGTCATTCCCACCACCCACAATATTGCAACTCTCAGCCGGTACAAAACCAAGGGCTGGAGTGTGGATACCAACATCACCAACGGTGTCAACTGGCTGGTAGCCAGACAGAAAGCCGATGGAGGTTTTGCCGATGACTTGGCTGCAACAGTCGGCAACCCCTACGAGACGGCCCTTGCCTATATCGCCCTGAATGAAGGCAAGAAGGCCGGCAACGCCGCAGCCATAGCCGCACAAACGGTCATGGATAACGCACAGAACTATCTCATTGCCCAACAGCAGACAGACGGCAGTTGGAGCGGTGACCCCATACAAACCGCTTTGTCACTGCAAACACTGCCAGCAGTCACCCTCACCGACAGCGATAATGATGGCATCCCGGATGTTGTCGAAAATATCCTCCTTACCAACCCGACAGTTGCCGATGGACGCAACCTCAATATCGGAAACGGCGACAGTGTCTCCGGCATCAATGCCTCCGTTCTGTTAGCCACCATCCCGGTCAATCGCAGCTTCAGTATGTCTCTGACCGTCAGCGGCGGAACTGCCCCTTATACCTGGAATCTGGTATCCGGCAGCTTACCCACCGGTCTTTCCCTTGGCAGCACTACCGGCACCATCAGCGGCACCCCAACCGCGACCGGAACGTTCAACTTCTTCTATAAGGTAAGCGACAACACCGGCCTGAACGCCGCCACCAGCAGCCAGATTAACGTCGAACAGCTGCCGGTCATGGTGCGATTGCCCGCCATCAGCTTTTTCGATACCCTCCAGGCTGCCTACGCTGTCCAGCCGGATGGCGACAGCGTCACCATCCAGACCAGGGACGTGACCCTGAACGAAGACCTCGTCTTTGACCGGGAGGTAGCGGTGAGTCTCAGCGGCGGCTATGACGACATCTTCACCACCCGGACCGGAGCAACGGTCCTGAATGGTTCCCTTACCATCAGTGGCGGCACAGTCACCGTAAACGGCCTCACGATAAAATAATTCGAATCAATCAGCGGAGAACTTCGTATGACCATGTCTGTTATGTCCATATGCCGAAGAGGATATTTCATTTGTACAACTCTGCTGACCCTCATACTCCTCACCTGTGCTGCCCATGCCGGACACCGCGATCCGGCTCCGCTGCCTGACGAGGTAATCTCGCGTATCGTCGGCCAGCAACAACAACCTGACGACCCGCTGGTACTGGCGCTCAGCCATCACCTGGATGAGGCAACAGATCTGCTTGGGAAAATGGACGGGGAGACGTCGGCCGACGAATCCGTGCTGGCGAGCAGGCGGATGCTACTCCATGCCAAGGAAAACGAACTGTCCGTGGTCAGGAAGGAACTCCGTGCACGTTTTGCCGCCACCAGGGAACGTCTTGCCTCTCTGGGGCTTGACCAGCAGGTTGCAGCATGGGACAAGCTGCTTCGCAACGTTGAAAACCGCTTTGACCGGGTAGACCGCTCATTGACCGAGGTGCGTACTGCAACGGATAAGTATGGCCGAGGAAAAGCCGTCACAAAGGCCCGTAAGGAACTGCATGACCTGCACGGAAAGATACAGGAGCAGGAACAGGCCATCGGCAGCTCACCACTCCCCACCTGGACCTCAGAAAACCGGCCGTTTCAAAATCCCGACTATGACCATGCTTCCCCGCCAGCTTTTCTCATTTCACAACCACGCACCCTGAACAACCTCTATGCCTTCGACGGCACTACCCTGCTGGCACCGCTGCCGGACCCGGTGCCAAGTGAGGCCCTCAGTTGCGGTTACACCGCCGCCGACCTGGGAGAGAACCAGGAAGTCAAACTTACCGCCGAAATCAGGGCATTGGCACAGCAGCTCGGCTATTCCCCCGCCAGAATCCTCGAATATGTCTCCAACGAAATTAGCTTTGAACCGTACTACGGTTCGCTCAAGGGGGCGACTGGCACCCTCGTTGCCAAGTCCGGCAACGCCACCGATCAGACATCACTCCTCATCGCCCTGCTGCGGGCTTCCAATATCCCGGCCCGCTACGTGAAGGGAAACATTAACTCTGCAAACGAAGACCGGCTGCTGCGTTGGCTTGGTGTCAAGACCCAAACGGCTGCGGCTAATATGCTTAATGCCGGAGGTATCCCTACATATATCAATTCCAGCACCGGTACGGTACAGTTCACCCATGTCTGGGCCGAGGCCTGCGTTCCCTATGCCCACTACCGGGGGGCCAGGTTAGACAACGCCGGCCACCGCTGGATACCGCTCGACCCGAGCTTCAAGGACAAGACCTATCAGGCCGGAATTGCCACCAGCGTCAACTTCGATTTCACGACGTACATGGCAACTCGCAGCAACACCCTGCCGTTTGAAGCTTACGAACAACAGGTGGAAACCGCCATCAAGAGCCTTGCGCCCAACTACCAGAACAATACCCTTGAAGACGTGCCGTACAAGGGAGTGCTCCTGCAACGCAAGGTCGATATCCTGCCTGCCTCTCCGCCGTATGAAATTATCTGAACAGCGGCGGAACACCCCTGGCAACAACAACACTTTCCTTCCCCGAGACGGCGCTGACCCGGACGACGCTTTCTTACAAAGGGGCGACCACCGGCGACCAGACTGCCCTCGATGCCTGGAAGAACGACGGTAACCTCGACTCCGCCATCCCCTGCACTATCAACGTCATCCCGGTCATCAAGAGCGAAGGAGTGGACAAGGCAGCAGGGACCACCGCCGTCGGTCTGTGCACCACCGACAACAAACTGACCCTCACCGTTTCATTGGCCGAGCTGACTTCACCGACCCTCAACACCGTCACCTACAACAACATCGGTGCTGCCAACTACCATGCCCTTCTGGCCTATGCCTTCCAGACTTCTGTCCGGCTTATCGCCGAGCGTGGCAAGCGGCTTCTGGATACGGTCAAGACCACAGCAAATCCCATGACCAACTTGGAGGAGACAGAGGGGGAATTCCTCAATATCGTGGGGCTGAAGTACCTGCGCTATGTTTCCGACGCCAGCAAGCGGATTGGCGAACTGGACGGCGGCAGCGGTGAAAGCGGCAATCATCTGGGACTTACCTGTGCCCGGACAAAAGTTCAGTATCTCTTCGACCTGCCGTTTGCCGTTAACCGGGTTGGTTTTCTAGTTGATATGCCGGGAATGCTTTCCCGTAACCGCGACCTTTCAACAGGTAGCCTGGTATGGAAAACCTTCCAGCTGTCAGGTTATACCAGTTCAGCTTATGAGTCGTACATCTGGCAGGAAAACTCCCGCCTCGATGCCGTTTCCACAGTTCGTGGCATCCAGTTCGCCAGGGAAACCGGCATTGAAGTATTGACGCTCACGAGCAGCAATTGGAGCGTATCCGGAGACGCGACGACCTGTACCAATGCTTCAAGTCAATGCTACAAGTTCACGCACAACAGCAATTCAGCCCTGAATTACAGCCCAACACAGGTCAGTAGCCTCTATAGCAGTTACATTTCCCAGGGGTACACACTGACCATTCCCCGCAGCCTTCTCCAATACCAGACCTGGAAAGGTGCGGTCTTTGTCGGCGAGAAAAACAACCTCGCCGTTGACGGTACCATGCGTGGCACCTATGCCATCAACCAGTATGCCGGGGGATACACGGTTTCCACTCCGGTTTCATATGTCTACACCCCGACGCTTGACACGGGATATATCCTCCCCAGCACCGGCACGACGACCACCACAGCCGTTGTTTTGGTCAACAATGGTGTCATCAGCAACGGTTGGACCGACAAGAACACCTATAAAGACGACCCAATCAACATGGTCACCGGCAATATGTACCACACCGAGCGCGACCTCTCCCTCAAGGGGCGGGGCGGGCTGCCGCTGGTCTTCGAGCGTTCCTACAACAGCCGCAACCCCCAGGACGGCCCGCTTGGCTTCGGCTGGACCCACAGCTTCAACCACTACCTCACCTTCAAGGACGACAACTACAACGGCACCACCGAGGCAGCCGACACCGACAACATCACCTCGGCGGTCTCCTGGACCGACGGCACCGGCTCCGAGAAGTTCATGCAAGTGACCGGCAACAGCGGCGGCGTACCCATCGGCAGCACCTTCACCCCGCCGAGCGCCTTCCACTTCCAGGTGGCCAGAGCCGCCAACGGCACCTACACCATCCGGGAGAAGAACGGCCTCACCTATACCTTCGAGAATGTAGCCGGCACCGTGA
>JACRPV010000132.1 GCA_016223015.1 Geobacter sp.
AGGCCCTGGCGCTCGTTTCCGCAGCCCGCGGCGGAGACCGTCAGGAGGAAAAGGCCAGCCTGCGCCGCTCCCTGGACGAACTCCTCGGACTGAAGCTGACGGATCAGGAATATGCCGCATTCCTGAGGGTGCGGTCGGACCGGGCGCTGCTCGCCGAGATCAACCGGGTGACCGGCATCATCTTCAGCAACAAGATCGTGGCGGATCACCGGATGTTTTCCACCGATCTCGCCCATGGCGTGGTCATGCAGGATTGCCGGACCTGCGAGGCGCTCGGTACGCTCGACCGCTCCTACAAGGCCATGGACCTGGAAGAGGCCCGCAAGCTCGTCGTGAGGATGCGGTTGTCGGCCGGTGCCGACAGCCATGACCTGGAGATCTTCAAGGGGACCCTGGCCAAGGCGCTCCAGCCCAACCTGACCTTCAACCGCGAGGTGACCGATGACCGGCGCCATGCTGCCCGCATGGAGGTGAGCCCGGTCCTGTATCAGCTCAAGCGGGGGGAAATGATCGTCCGCTCGGGCGAGCGGCTCACCGAGGAGCATGTCCGCCGCCTGGAACAGATCTATGCCGCCCATGGGGGCATCGTCAGGCTTGCCAGCGGCCTGGGCGTTTTCTGCCTGGTCCTGATCCTCTTCTATTTTCCGTACCGATTCGCCCGCAAGAATATCCGCAAGTTCTCTCCCGGCCACAAGGACCTGGTCCTTCTGGTGCTGGTAACCATCTTCCACTTCATCCTGCTGAGGATCGGCCTGATGGTTTCCACCGCCATGGGAGGGCTCTTGCCCTCCATCAATGCGGCGAGCTTCTATTATCTCTTCCCCTTTGCCGTTGCACCCATGCTGGTCCGGATCATCCTCAATTCCGAAGTGGCCCTGGTCTATTGTTCGGTATGCGCCCCGCTGGCCGGCATCATGTTCGACGGCAGCCTGCAGGTGGTGATCTACGCCCTGATGGGGGGGGTGGTCGGCGCGCACGGCGTCCGCCAGTGCAAGGATCGCGGCGTTATCTACAATGCGGGCCTCAAGGTGAGCGTGGTGAACGTGGTCCTGGCGTTGTCGTTCCAACTGTTCGGCGATGGACTCTTCACCATGCAGACCCTCTATTGCCTTTCCTTTGCCATGATCGGCGGCCTGGTGAACGCCACCCTGGTGACCGGTCTCATCCCGCCGGTGGAAAACATCTTCCAGTACACCACCGACATGAAGCTCCTGGAGCATTCCAACCTGAATGCGCCGCTTCTGCACGAGCTGATGGTCCGGGCGCCGGGAACCTACCATCACAGCGTCCTGGTCGGCAACCTGGTGGAGTCGGCTGCCGAGGCGATCCATGCCAACCCCCTGCTGGCGCGGGTGGCTGCCTACTACCATGATGTAGGCAAGCTCTCCAAGCCGCTCTATTTTATCGAAAACGTCGGTGGGGGTGAAAACAAGCATGACAAGCTCTCCTCCAACATGAGCGCCCTGATCCTTATCGCCCATGTGAAGGAGGGGGTGGAACTGGCCCGGGAACACCGGCTGGGCCAGCCGATCATCGACATCATCCGCCAGTCCCATGGTACCGGCCTGATATCCTTCTTCTACCAGAAGGCCAAGACGCAGGCAGCTGATCCCCAGGGGGTCAACGAGCAGGATTTCCGCTATCCCGGACCAAAGCCGCAGACCAGGGAGGCGGGACTGGTCCTGCTCGCCGATGCCGTGGAGGCTGCCAGCAGGACCCTTGCCGATCCGACCTCGGCCAGGATCCAGGGGCTGGTGCAGAAGATCATCAACAACATCTTTATTGACGGCCAGTTGGACGAATGCGAACTGACCCTGAAAAACCTGCACGAGATAGCCAAGAGCTTCAACCGGGTCCTGAACGGCATCTACCACCACCGGATCGACTACCCGGAACCGGCCTTCAAGGAAAAGATCAGCAGCGGGAGGAAACCCCTTGAGCATAGAGATGACGAACCGCCAGCGGCGGCACCGGCTGACGACACGCAGCCTAAGAAAAGCGGCGGAGAGGATATTAAGCGCCTTGGGATTGGCAGATAGCGATCTGTCGCTCCTGTTCGTCGGGGACCTGGCCATCAGGCGGATCAACCGGGAGTACCTGCAGAAGGACCGTCCGACCAACGTCATCTCCTTTTCGCTGCAGGAGGGGGAGTTCGGCAATATCAATCCTGCTGCTCTCGGCGATGTGGTGATCTCCGTCGACACGGCGGCCCGGGAAGCAGAGGATGAAGGGGTTTCGCTGGATGCCCGGCTGGCATTCCTGCTGTTGCACGGCATCCTGCACCTGGCCGGTTACGACCACGAACGGAGCGGCGAAGAGGAGGCCGCCAGGATGGAGGCAAAGGAGCAGGAGCTGTTTACCCTGCTCAAGGCCGAGGGGCTGGTGTAGGGGTACCTTTGAAACCAACGCGATTCATCGACTCGGTCAACTGCGCCATCGAGGGGATCCTCCATACTGCGCGGACGCAGAAGCACATGCGTCGACATTTCCTGGCAGCGCTGTTCCTGTTGCCGCTGGCCCTGGTCCTCCGGATCACCGAGGTCGAATTCATCCTGCTCTCCATTTCCGTCTCGTTCGTGCTGTTTGCCGAACTGATGAACACGGCAGTGGAGGTCGTGGTGGACATGATCACCCCCGACTACCACCCCATGGCCAAGATCGCCAAGGATGTGGCCGCGGGTGCCGTGCTGGTGGCAGCCATCGGCGCGGCGGTCATGGGGTACCTGGTCCTTTCGAAATACATTTTTCCCATTTACAAGGAGGCTCTCGGCGTGGTAGGTAACCCTTCCGAGATGGGGACGCTGGTCTCCCTGCTGGCAGTGGTGATCGTCGTGGTGATCCTGAAGTCGATTGGCGGCAAGGGTTCCCCGCTGGAGGGGGGGCTGCCCAGCGGCCATGCCGCAGTCGGCTTTTCCATTGCCACGGTCGTGACTCTCTCCACCCAGGACCCGCTCATATCGCTTCTGACCATTGCCCTGGCGGTGATGGTATCCCATTCCCGCCTGCTGCTGCACATCCACTCCACGCGGGAAGTCGTGCTCGGTGCGTTGACCGGAGTAGGCGTGACACTGTTCATCCTGCTGCTGTTCCGCTATTATCATTAGTCATTGGCGAAAAAGCCCGGCAGTGGCCGGAGAGTAGTACCTGATCGGAGGTTGTCGTTCATTGGACGAGGGTGGTAGTAAACGGAAATCCGGCATGTGGGATCAACTGAACCGGTTTCTCTCCGGTCGGCGCAAGGTAACCGAGGAAGAGATCCATGAATTGATGGATGCCGGCGAAGAAGAAGGGATCATCAACGAAGAAGAGAATGCGATGATCCGCTCCATCTTTGCCCTGGGCGATACCGTGGTGCGCGAGATCATGGTCCCCCGCACCGACATGGGGTGCATAGCCCTCGATTCGCTGGTTCGCGAGGCCCTCGATACCATCATTGCCTGCGGCCACTCGCGGATACCGGTCTTTGAAGGGACCATGGACAACATCGTCGGCATCCTCTACGCCAAGGACCTGCTGAAGTACTGGGGGATGGACGGGGAGTCCATCTCGCTCAAAACCATCATGCGGCCGCCCTTCTTCATCCCCGAAACCAAGAACCTGGAGGAGCTGCTGCAGGAATTCCGCAAGAAGAAGGTGCACCTGGCCATCGTCATCGATGAATATGGCGGCACCTCGGGGCTGGTGACCATCGAGGATCTTCTGGAGCAGATCGTTGGCGATATCCAGGACGAGTACGATGCCGAGGAGGAGCGGCTCGTGGAAGAGCCCGGCGGTTCGGTCATCGTTGACGGACGTCTCCCCATCGAAGACCTGGAAGAGCACTTCGGCATAACGGTCGAGCGGGAAAAATTCGATACGGTGGGGGGCTATGTGGCTCACCTGACCGGCAGTATCCCGGTCATCGGAGAGGTGGTGACAGCGGATCGTCTGCTGATCACCGTCCTGGCCGCCGACGAACGTCGCGTCATCAGGCTCCGGGTCGATCGACTCAGGGAAAACGGTAGCGAGGCCTAGCGGACCGTGGACTCTCTGCAGCAGAAGATTGCGCCGGTCGCCGAGCGGTCGCGCCACGCCTATTCCCTGGCAGCCCTTTCCGGACTTCTCCTTGCGCTCTCTTTTCCCACGCCGGGCCTGGCTCTCCTTGCCTGGGGTGCCTTCATCCCGCTTTTCCAGGCGGTCAGCGGGGCAGGCAGGCGACAGGCGTTCCGCTGCGGCATGATTACCGGCATGGTTGCCTATACCGGTATCCTCTATTGGCTCAATATCGTCATGACCACCTACGGCAAGCTGCCGTGGGTGGTGAGCCTGCTGTTGACCCTGGTCATGGCTGCCTATCTCTCCCTCTACCCGGCCATTGTCATTGCCCTGGTCAGGGGGGGGGAGTCGGTGGGCTTAAGCCCGCTCTTCACCTTTCCCGTGGCCTGGGTGGGGTTCGAATATCTGCGTGCCTTTGCCCTGACGGGGTTTCCGTGGGCAAGCCTTGCCTACACCCAGTATAGGACCCTGCCGCTCATCCAGATTGCCGACATAACCGGAATTTACGGTGTGAGCTTCCTGGTGGCGCTGGTCAATGTGGCGCTCTACCGGCTTGTCAGGAGCCTGGTAAAAAACGAGCCGTTGGCACCGGCCATCCGGGGCGCGGCGCTGATGCTGGGCGCGGTTGTCGCGGCCCTTGGCTACGGAGCGTATCGCCTCAACATCCCGGAGCAGGGCGCCGTGGTCAAGGTGGCGCTGGTGCAGGGAAACATCCCCCAGGATGTGAAATGGAACCCTGCCTTCCAGGAACAGACGGTCCAGACCTATGAGCGGCTGTCACGGTCGGCTGCTGCCGCATCGCCACAGCTCATGGTCTGGCCGGAGAGCGCCCTGCCGTTCTTTTTCCAGACCGAGCCGCAGTATGCCGCACGGGTCACGGGCCTTGCCCGTGAGCTCGGGAGTGCGC
>JACRPV010000079.1 GCA_016223015.1 Geobacter sp.
AAATTGAAGCGCTATGACGAAGCGGCCAAGAACCTGGAACGCGCCTACGAGATCGTGGATGACGATCCCACCATCATCAGCCACCTGGCAGAGGTCTATCTCGCAAAACATGACAGCAAGAGCGCCCTTGAACTCTACCGCCGGGTCATCAAACTCGACCCCGACAACAAGGAAGCCGCCGAGAAGATCAAGAAGATCAAAGCGGAGAGTCAGGAACGATGAGGCTTCGGTGGGCCCTCTGCCTGCTGCTGTTCATCCTTGCCTGCGGTTGCACCGATAGAGAACCGAAGCCGGCACTGCCGCTCCATCGCTCCGCCGGCCCCCCAGCCTATGGCGATACCCTGATCGTCGGCGCCATCGGCGAAGCATCCACACTCATCCCCCTGCTTGCCTCGGACAGCGTCTCACATGAAGTTGCCAGCCTGATCTACAGCAGCCTGGTCCGGTACGACAAGAACCTGAAACTGGAAGGAGAACTGGCAGAGCGGTGGGACGTGTCGCCGGACGGCCTCACCATCACCTTCCATCTGCGGCGGGGTGTGAAATGGCATGACGGCCACGAATTCACCTCGCGCGATGTCATGTACACCTACCGGGTCACCATCGACCCCAAGACCCCCACCGCCTATGCCGAAGACTTCAAACAGGTAAAACAGGCGACAGCTCCGGACCCCTACACCTTCAGGGTGACCTACGATAAACCCTTTGCCCCGGCCCTGGAGTCATGGGCAGCATCGATCCTCCCGGCGCACCTCCTCGAAGGGACCGATATCACCAGGCAGACCTTACATCGACCGTTACGTCTACCGTTTCATCCCGGATACCTCCACCATGTACATGGAGCTGAAGGCCGGCGGCATCGACATGATGGCGCTTACCCCGGTCCAGTACCAGCGCCAGACAACAAGCGCCGATTTTCTCGCACGCTTCACCAAATACCGCTATCCTGCCTCCGTTTACACCTATCTGGGATACAACCTGCGCCACCCCCTTTTCCGGGACAAACGGGTACGGCAGGCGATCACCCTGGCCATCAGCAAGGACGAAATCGTGCAGGGCGTATTGCTGGGAATGGGCCAGGTGGCCCACGGCCCCTACAAGCCGGGCACCTGGGCCTATAACCCGACGGTCAAGGATTTGGGATACGATCCGCAACGGGCAGCCCGGCTCCTTGCCGAGGTGGGGTGGAGCAAACGGAATCAAGACGGTATCCTGACCAGAAACGGAAAACCGTTTCAGTTCACCATTCTGACCAATCAGGGGAACGACCAGCGGCTGAAAACCGCCCTGATCATCCAGCAACGTCTTAAAGCGGTGGGCATCGACGTGAAGATCAGGGTGGTGGAGGGGGCATCATTTCTGAAAAACTTCATCGACAAGGGGGATTTCGAGGCCATTGTCATGGGGTGGACCATCCCGCAGGACCCGGATCTGTTCGATGTCTGGCATTCCAGCAAGACCGGCCCCAAGGAACTCAATTTCGTCGGCTTCAAGAACGCCGAAGTGGATCGGCTGATAGAAGAAGGGAGAAGCACCTTCGACCTGGAACGCCGGAAACGCTGCTATTGGCGGATCCAGGAGATCCTGGCGGACGAGCAGCCCTATACCTTCCTCTTCGTCCCCGATGCCCTTCCCGTGGTAAATGCCCGTTTCCACGGCATTGAACCGGCCCCGGCGGGGATCACCTATAACATGATCAAGTGGTACGTCCCCAAGGATGAGCAACGGCACTGATGCGGATTCTCCGGGTTTACATCCGCATACCCCAAGTCAAGGACTGGTAGAACGCACGCATGATCCGCTATCTGACCAAACGTCTCCTGATGATGATCCCCCTGCTCCTGGGGATCACCCTTATCACGTTCACGGTGATCCACCTGGCCCCTGGCGAACCGGTGGAGATGCAGGTGGCGATGAACCCCAAGGTGTCGGCCGAAGCCCGACAGCGTCTCCGGGAATTCTACGGCCTGGACAAGCCGTTGCCCGTCCAGTACGGCAACTGGCTCAAGCGATTGGCCCACCTGGATTTCGGCAACTCCTTTGCCCCCGATAACCGGCCGGTAATCGACAAGATCAAGGAACGGATCCCCGTCACCGTCTCCCTCAACCTGATTGCGCTCTGCATCGAGTTCGGCCTGGCCATACCGATCGGCATCCTGGCGGCGATACACCGTAATTCCCTGCTGGACAAAGGGATCACCATCTTCGTCTTTGTCGGTTTCGCCGTGCCGACGTTCTGGCTGGCACTGTTGCTCATGTACTTTTTCGGGGTGAAACTCGGCTGGCTGCCGATCTCGGGACTTCACTCCCTGGGGAGCGAGCAGTGGGGCCTGTTAGCCAGGCTCTGGGACCTGGCCAAACACCTGGTACTCCCGCTGGCGGTCGCCTCGTTCGGCAGCCTGGCAGGCCTCTCCCGGTTCATGCGCTCGACCATGCTGGAGGTGATCGGCCAGGACTATATCGTAACAGCACGGGCCAAGGGGCTGTCGGAACGAGCCGTCATCTTCCGTCACGCGTTGCGCAATGCCCTTCTACCGGTCATCACCCTCCTCGGCTTTTCGCTCCCCGGCCTGATCGGCGGCAGTGTCATCTTCGAGACGATCTTCGCCATTCCCGGCCTGGGGCAGCTCTTCTACCAGGGTCAGGAACTGGTGTCGTCCGAAGGGATCCGTCTCTTGGAAAGCAGCGACCTTCGCCGTTCCTGGCCGCAATAGGTTTTCGTCCCCACCATGCCATTGCCGCGCAACTGCTCGCTCGGTGCCGAAATCCAGCCATCGCTGCGTCGGAACGCAACCACCTCGCCGGAGGCTATGAAGGCTTCGAGATGCTCTTCCTCGATAAACCGTTCAGTGCCGGTATTGTCCCGAATCTGTATGTACATGGCACCCTCCGGGATGAAACATTTCACAGAAAGTATACTCTCACCTTAAGGGCTGTCAAACTCTCATCAGGCGAGTTGTAACATTATAATGAATCCGCACCGGGCATTCCGCACTTAAAGCATGGGTGACCGCCTTTTGCCCAGGAACTCCAGGGTTTTCTGCGCCTGGTCGTGACCCTGCTCGGCAGCTTTCTGGAACCAGACCAGCGCCTCTATCTTGTTCTGCTTCACCCCGAACCCGTTGAAATACATGAGCCCGAGGATGAACTGGGCCTGATCGAGCCCCTGCTCGGCAGCCTTGCGATACCACTTGAACGCCTCTTTGCGGTCCTGCTTGACCAGTTCCCCTTTGTCATAGATCTGCCCGAGGAGAAACTGGGCATCGGCCTGCCCCTGTTCTGCAGCCTTGCGATACCACTTGAGCCCCACCTTCAGGTCCTTCTTGACCGAGATCCCCTTGACATATGCCTGGGCCACGGCAAACTGGGCATCGGCATTCCCCTTGTCCGCGGCACGCCGGAACCACTTCAGAGCCTCCCCGTTGTCCTGGGGAACACCGTCGCCGCGATCATAGAGGAGCCCGAGATTGTACTGGGCCAGGGCATATCCCTGCTCGGCCGCCTTGCGATACCATTTTAAGGCTTCCTTTTTATCGAGCAGAACGCCGTCACCCTTGTCATAGAGGTGCCCCAGCAGATACTGGGCCCGGGAAATCCCCTGCTCGGCAGCCTTCTGATACCACTTGGCCGCCTCTTTCTTGTCCTTCTCAACCCCTTCGCCGTTATCGTACTTTACTCCCAGGTTCAGCTGGGCATTTGCATGTTTCTGCTCGGCAGCCTTCCGGTACCATTTTGCAGCTTCCGCGCGGTCCTGATGCACCCCTTCGCCCCGATCATAGATCTGTCCGGTGGCAAACTGGGCATCTGCCAGCCCCTGCTCGGCTGCCTTGCGATACCACTTGGCAGCTTCCTTTTTATCCTGGCGAACCTCGTCCCCCAGGGAGTACATCAGCCCGAGCGTTACCTGAGCCTTGCCGAACCCCTGTTCGGCCGATTTGCGGTACCATTTGACCGCTTCCCGCCGGTCTTTCTTGACACCCTTGCCGTTGGCATACATAAGACCGATCTGAAAAAGGGATTTCGCACTGCCATCGGCCTTGAATTCGCGGAAGGCTGTGGCAAAATCCCCCTCGTTGTACGCCTTCTGTGCCGATACGCTGTCAGCGTACACAGGCATCGCCGTTGTCAGCAACGCAAGCAGGATTGATGCATGGATTCGTTTCATTTACTCGACCTCACAGCAGATATGCCTTCGAAATGCGAATTGTAGCGCGTTTACCCAAGCCCAACAACAGTTAATTCTTTTCCCTGACGGCCCGCGAGGGCTGATGCTTCATGAATCGTTCAGGTGCAATCACCGACAGAAGGTGATATACATTCTTTCTAAGGAACCATCTCTCATGCGCAACACCGGAAAAGGAGCCCGCGTGACCGCTTCCCGACGCATCATTGTTGCCGCTGCCGTCGTTATCGTCGTGGCCGTGGCGATCATCATACTTCTTCGTCGCCCTTCCCCCTCATCATCCACGCTCACGGTTTCAGGAACCGTGGAGGCCACCACCGTGACGGTGGGATTCAAGGTGAATGGACGCATCAAGGATCGGCTGGTCGATGAGGGCGCGACCGTAAAGGAGGGCCAGCTCCTGGCCCGGCTGGAGACCGACGACCTGCAACAGGAGGTTGCCCTGCGCCGGGCAGAGCTTGAGGCAGCCATGGCAGTTCTTGCCGAACTGGAGGCAGGTTCGAGGGGCGGAGAGATTGCCCAGGCCCGCGCCGCCCTGGACAGGGCCGAAGCCGAGGAAAACCGGCTGACAGCCGATTATGCCCGTCAGGAAGAGCTCTACCGGCGGGAAGTCATATCGACCCACGATTTCGAGGCTGCGCGCAGCGCCTATCAGATGGCCAAGGCCCCGGCACGCGAACTGCGGGCCCGGCTGCGCATGGTCAGGAAAGGTCCGCGCATCGAGACCATCAGGCAGGCCCGGGCACGGGTGGGAAGCGCCCGGGCAGCCCTGGAACTGGCCAGCAATCGATTGAACGATGCCGCCCTTCTTTCACCCACGGCAGGAAGCGTCCTGGCCAAGCACCAGGAGCCGGGGGAGCTGGTGAATGCGGGCACGCCGGTACTGACCATCGGCGACCTGGAATCGGTCTGGATCAGGGCCTATATCCCCGAAACCGACCTGGGCAGGGTGAAGCTGGGACAGACTGCCCGGATCACCGGCGATACCTTCCCGGGTCGTGCCTACCAGGGTACCGTCAGTTTCATCTCTCCCGAAGCGGAATTCACCCCCAAGAACGTCCAGACCGAGAAGGAGCGGGTCAAGCTCGTCTTCCGCATCAAGGTCACCGTCCCCAACCCGCAGCATGAGCTGAAACCGGGCATGCCGGTAAACGCCGAACTGATGCTCAAGTAACTCGTGGTGCCCCCTATGGATGCAGTCAGGATCGAACACCTCTGCAAACGCTTCGACACCAACACGGCCGTCGACAACCTGACCCTCTCCGTTGCACAAGGGGAGCTGTTCGGCCTGGTCGGCTCCGACGGCGCCGGCAAGACCACCACCATGCGCATGCTCGTCGGCATCATGGACCCTTCTGCCGGCTCGGCATCGGTCATGGGCCGGGATACGGTCCGCGAGGCAGAAGAACTCAAGGACGACATCGGCTACATGAGCCAGCGCTTCGGCCTCTACCAGGACCTGACGGTCCTCGAAAACATCCACTTCTATGCCGACATCTTCGGCATCCCGAAGCAAGGCCGGGAAGACAAGGTCGAACGGCTCCTCGCCTTCAGCAACCTGACCCCCTTCAAGCGGCGGCAGGCGGGAAACCTCTCCGGCGGGATGAAGCAAAAGTTGGGGCTCGCCTGCGCCCTGATCCATACCCCCAGGGTGCTCTTTCTCGACGAGCCGACCAATGGCGTCGATCCGGTCTCCCGCCGCGATTTCTGGCGCATCCTCTATCAGCTCCTCAAGGAGGGGGTCACCATCTTCGTCACCACCGCCTATCTCGATGAGGCGGACCGCTGCAACCGGGTCGGCCTCATCCACAAGGGGAGGCTTCTGGCCTGCGACACCCCGGATCGTCTGCGCCGCCTCATGAGGGGGACCATCCTGGAAATCAGGTCCGACAATGCCCGGCTCACGGCACGGCTGCTGCGCGACCGTTTTCCCGACACGTCGGTCGGTCTCTTCGGCGACCGCGTGCACCTGGTCTCCGCTGACCCGGATCGGATGACGGACTTGGTGAACCCGCTCCTGCAGACCGCAGGAATCGCCCTTCAGGGGATACGCCCCATCGAACCGAGCCTGGAGGATGTGTTCGTCTCCGTTCTGCAGGAGGAAGAGTCAGGAGCCGGTCATGACCAAGGATAACGAAGCGTTCGCCGTATCGCTGCGCGATCTCTCGAAGCGCTTCGGCGATTTCCGGGCGGTCAGCCATGTCAGCCTGGATGTGAAGCGGGGTGAGATATTCGGCTTCCTCGGTCCCAACGGCGCCGGCAAATCGACCACCATCCGGATGCTCTGCGGCATCCTGACCCCTTCCGACGGAACCGGAACCGTGGCAGGTTTCGACATCAACCGACAGGCCGAAGAGATCAAGTCCAACATCGGCTACATGAGCCAGCGTTTTTCCCTCTACGAGGATCTGACAGTAGAGGAGAATATCGACTTCTACAGCGGCATCTACCGGATTGCACCGGACAGGAAGCGGGAGCGCAAGGAATGGGTCGTCGAGATGTCCGGTCTTGCCGAACACCGGCACTCCAGGACCGCCACGCTCTCCGGCGGCTGGAAGCAGCGGCTGGCGCTGGGGTGCGCCATCCTCCACGAACCTCCCATCATCTTTCTCGACGAGCCGACCTCCGGAGTGGACCCGATCAGCAGGCGCAATTTCTGGGACCTGATCTACCGCCTGGCCGGCGATGGGGTCACGGTCTTCGTCACCACCCACTACATGGACGAAGCCGAGTACTGCGACCGCCTCGGCCTGATCTACCGCGGTGAGCTGATAGCCCTCGGTTCGCCGGGAGAACTGAAAACCAACCAGATGGGGGAGGAGATCGTGGAACTATCCTGTGACCGGCCGCAGGATGCCCTGGAGATCATCGAGGCGCTCCCCGGCGTGCGCCATGTCGCCCTTTTCGGCCGGGGGGTGCATGCAGTGGTAGAGCAGGCAGACAGAGCGATCCCGCTCATTGCCGACAGGCTCATGCAGGCAGGATTCCCGGCTCTGCGGCCGGAGCGGATCGTCCCCTCGCTGGAAGATGTCTTTGTCTCGCTCATCGAAGCGCGCGATCGGGCGGAAGCGCCGCAACGGGAATTTGCCCGCTAGGAGAGCCCTGGGGTCATATGAAGCTGCAACGGGTACGGGCCGTCGCCAATAAGGAATACCTGCACATCATCCGCGATGTGCGCAGCCTGATCATGGGGCTTGCCCTGCCGATGCTGCTCCTGTTCATGTTCGGCTACGCACTCACCCTGGACGTGGACAAGGTGCCGCTGGTGGTCTGGGACCAGAGCGAAACCCCGGCCAGCCGCGATTTCATCGGTCGTTTCAGCGGCTCACGCTACTTCCAGCTCAAGGGGCACGTCAATGACTACCAGGCCGTGGAACGGGCCATTGACCGGCGCGACGCCCTCATTGCCCTGGTGCTGCCGGTCGATTTCGGCCGGGCAGGCACGTCCGGCAAACCTATCCGCATCCAGGTCATCGTGGACGGCAGCGACTCGAATACCGCCACCATCGCCCTCGGCTATGCGGAAAACATTGTCCGGCTCTATGCTGCCGACATCGTTGTTGCCCAGAGCCGGCGCCTGACCGGAACCGCACCGCGCCCGCCGCTGGACATACGGCCGCGGGTCTGGTTCAACGATGACATGATCTCGCGCAACGCCATTGTCCCCGGCCTCATCGCCGTCATCATGATGGTTATCGCTGCCTTTCTCACCTCCCTGACCATTGCCCGTGAATGGGAAACCGGCACCATGGAGCAGCTGATCTCCACCCCCCTGCGCGGCCCGGAACTGATCCTCGGCAAACTGCTCCCCTACTTCGTCATCGGCCTGATAGACCTGGCACTCTCCGTGGTGGTGGGGCGCTTCGTCTTTGACGTCCCGCTCAGGGGAGAGCTCTGGCTGCTGCTCGGCATGGCGATCCTGTTCCTGTTCGGCGCCCTCTCCCTGGGGATGCTGATCAGCATCGTCGGGCGGAGCCAGTTCGCCTCCAGCCAGTTCGCCATGGTGGCGACACTGCTGCCCGCCTTTCTCCTTTCCGGCTTTGTCTTTCCCATTGCCAACATGCCCAAGTTCCTCCAGATCGTCACCCATGTCATCCCGGCCCGCTATCTGGTCACGATCCTGCGCGGCATCTATCTGAAGGGGGTGGGGCTTTCCGTCCTCTGGCGGGAAGCGGCATTGCTGGCACTGTTCGGCATTACGGTGCGCATCCTGGCAATCCTGAAGTTCCGGAAAAAGATCGAGTGACCATGTTGCGAGGTTTCACGTGTTCGACCGCCTGAAGGCCATGCTGATAAAGGAGTTTACCCAGATCCTTCGCGATCCCAAGATGCGCTTCGTCATCTTCGGCGTGCCGGTGGTGCAGATCGTTCTGTTCGGCTACGCCGTGAACACCGACGTCAAACATATCACCACTGCAGTCTATGACCTGGACAAGAGTGCTACCAGCCGTGAGTTGGTTGCCCAACTGCAACGTTCCGGCTACTTCGATATCACGGAACAGATAGAGCGGGTCGGACGGGTACGGGAGCTCATGGACCAGGGGGAGGTCCGGGCGGCAGTCCAGATCGACCCCGGTTTCGAGGACGACATCAGGGGAGGTCGCACAGCCTCCCTGCAGATCATCGTGGACGGCACCGACCCGAATACCGCCGGCATCGTCCTCTCCCATGCGGTCAAGATCGCCAGCCGCTTCAGCGACCAGATCCTGACCCAGCGCATGGTCCGGCAGGGAGACCTACTCCGGACGCTGCCGCAGGTCGACCTGGAAAGCCGGGCCTGGTTCAACGACAACCTGGAAAGCCGCAACTACTACGTTCCCGGCGTGACTGCCCTGATGGTGCTCATCACTACCATGATGCTCTCCAGCATGGCCGTGGTGCGGGAAAAGGAGATCGGCACCATGGAGCAGATCATCGTCACCCCGATCCGGCGCTGGGAGTTCATCCTCGGCAAGACAATACCGTTCATCATCATCGGCTATATCAACCTCTCCATCGTCATCCTGATACCCAGCAACAGGCGATGATGAGCTCCTTCATGTTCACCTTTCCGGCCATGCTCCTCTCCGGTTTTGCCTTCCCCATCGAAAACATGCCGCCGGCCATCCAGTACGCGACCTACATCAATCCGCTCCGCTACTTTCTGGTCATCATCCGCGGGATCTTCCTCAAAGGTGTCGGGCCGGACATCCTCTGGCCCCAGCTCCTGGGGCTTTTCATCCTCGGCTCGATCATACTCTCCTTTGCGGTACAGCGGTTCCGCAAGCAGCTGTCATGAAACCGGGCGGTCTCCTTGACAGTAGGGGGGTATTTCTGTATAACCATGCTAGCTGTCCGACCTCGCACCAATCGGGGACCACATGTTCATCATTGCCAACTTCATCAACGCCATCGCCTACATCCTGGATTTCGCCCTGACGATCTACATGTATATTCTGATCGCCCGGGCCATTCTCTCCTGGGTGAACCCCGACCCCTACAACCCCATTGTCAGCTTCCTCTATCGGAGCACCGAACCGGTCCTGCAGAGGGTACGCCGTGTGCTCCCCAATACCGGAGGACTCGATCTTTCACCGCTTCTGGTGATCCTTGCCATCTTCTTCCTGCAGAAATTCATGGTAGCCTCACTCTTCGAACTGGTAAACCGTATCAAATTCGGCTTCGGGGGCTAATAGTGCAGATATCGCCGCTCGACATCCAGCAGCAGCAGTTCAAAGGGAAGATGCTCGGAGGGCTCGACCCCGACGATGTGGATTCCTTCCTGCAGCAGGTCTCCCAGGAAATGGAAGGCCTTATCCGGGAAAACACCGAGCTGAAGGAACAGCTGCGCAAGGCGTCGCTTGAACTGGATGATGTCCGCCTGCGCGAGACCTCGCTGCGGGAAACCATGCTGGCAGCCCAGAAGATCTCCGAGGAGATGAAGGCCAATGCGCAGAAGGAAGGGAATCTGCTCATCTCCGAGGCCGAGCTCAAGGCCGACCGGATCGTCGCTGAGGCCGAAAACCGGCTCATGC
>JACRPV010000028.1 GCA_016223015.1 Geobacter sp.
ACCCCTGAAGATCTTTCGGAAAAAGTGCCTAAAAAAGAGGCAGAAGGGTCAAATCCGCTGGGTTTAATCTTACTTATTCTTTTCTTTGTCGCCGGGCCCATAATTATCATCTGGTTAATTGCCAGGAGGGCCAAAAAGAGGGGTAGGATTGATGATAGCGGGGCCTACTGGTACGGCGGCTCCGGCGGCGGCTGGTCCTCGGGAGGGGAGGCTCCGGCTCCGGCGACTCCGGCTTCAGCGGCGGCGGTGGTGATTTCGGCGGCGGCGGTGCTTCGGGTGACTGGTAACCGGCAGAGGTTGGGACGTCGTGAAACGAAAGTCTGCAGAGACCTATTTTACATCTGAAGAGCAGGAGCGGATCAGCCTGTGTGTGGCAACTGCCGAGTCAGGCACCTCCGGTGAGATTGCCATCATGATTGTCGATGAGAGCGACCGCTACCGTGAGGCAGGACTGGCTGGAGCCCTGTTCCTGTCAGCTTTCGTGGCGCTGTCTGCTGCGCTTTTGACCAGCCATGTCACCATATGGTCTTACCTGCCGATGATGGTCCTGTTGCTGTTTCCCAGCCTGTGGCTCTTCCGGCGCTTCCCACGTCTCAAGCGTCCCTTTGCCGGTCGACGCCGCATTGCAGAAGCGGTCCGGCAAAGGGCTGTGCGCGCCTTCTACGAGAAGGGGCTGTATCGTACCCGTGATGAAACCGGTATTCTGATCTTCATGTCGCTTCTGGAGCAGAAAGTCTGGATATTGGGGGACCGGGGGATTAACGAACTGATCGATCCTGCTGCCTGGCACGGTTTCGCGCAAGAACTGGCGACTGGCATGGCGCAAGGGAAGGGCTGCGATGCGCTCTGCAGCGTGATCGGGCAGTGCGGTGCTGAACTTTCGAAGCACTTTCCGCGTTGTGCCGATGACCAAAACGAATTGACCGATCAACTACTCACCGAAGACCGTCCTCTGCGACAGTGACTTCATGATGCCGGCTATTTTTTCTCTGGCCGTGCCGAATACCGAATCCGATCAAAATACCGAGTCTATCATCTCGAAGTCGATGTCATGATCTGCGTTAGCCTGGATCCATGCCAATTTTTCCTGGTCCTCGGCAGTAATCTTTGATTCGGATGTAGGGTATGCCGCTTTCGTCGAGGATCTGCTGGCTGATGCCGGTAACCGGCGCATGACCGGCGATGATCAACCCGGCTATCTTCTCCTTCCACTCCGGAATATGATACAGCGAGGCTAGCGTGACGATCAGTTCATCGCGGGATCCGGTCACCACCAGCAGGGTGGATTCGAGCAGTGCATCCACGACCCGCTGGGACGATGCAGCCCCGAGCTGGATGTTGTGGATGATCCGGTTGTGTACCTCTGGATCCCCCTGCAACGACAATTTCAAGAGTTTGGACACATGAGACAGGGTGGGATTTGCCAGAATCGGCGAGTAATTGAAACCACCGGATACCTCCAGGGAATAACTGAAGGCACGCTTTAGGTATTTGAGGGTAACATCTCGTTTTTCACCGAGAAGCTTGTTTATCATGATGAGCCGGACATCTGCTTCTTCCCGTTGGTGAAGGGCAAGATTCAAGTGGACCGAGTCGATTACATTGCCGATGCCGCTGCCGGTCACGATCATGACGGGCGCTTGGGACAGTCGGGCGACATGGGCATTGTTGAGGCCGATGACGGAACCGACGCCACCATGGCCCGCTCCCTCGATGATCAACAAGTCGTTCTTCTGATCGAGTGCTTCCACTGCCCTGACAATTCTCTCTTCCAGCATCCGCCCATCAATCTTCCCTTCGAGAAACTCCTTGGTAAACCCGCGGTGGAGCGGGACAGGATTCATGAGGGCGATATCCTCTTCCAGACCATAGGTCTTTGCCATCAGCACGGCATCCATGTCCAGCATCATATCTCCGTACCGCTCTATCTTCGGCCCAATCGGTTTGATGAAACCGACATGTTGGTATTTTTTTCGCGCCAGGTGCATGAGGGAAATGCTCATCGTGGCTGTTGTGTTCGGTAATGGCTCTGACGTTGTGCCATAAACATACCTGTTCGGACAAAAAATGCAAATCGCTGGTTGTTGATCAGGCTGGAGATTGCAGGCGATTATAACTGTTCTGCGGGAGCTGCTGGGGGTGAGAGAGGAGAGTCCGGACTATTGCCGTCAGAGAGACCGTAGAAGCGGGCATAGAGCGCGGTGGACGTGAGGACCTTCTTCACATATTCACGGGTTTCGGCATAGGGGATGTTTTCTATGAACTCTGATGCCGGGAGGTCGCCAAAGTCCCGCAACCAGCGGTCGACGGCAGTTCCGCCGGCATTGTATGCAGCGATCGCCGCTATCAGGTCCCCACGGTAATTCAGCATGAGATCTTTGAAATGGCTGATGCCCAGGGGGATGTTCTGCTCGGGGCGGCCGAGAAGCTCGGCATTCATTGTCCCAATCCCTGTCTTCGCCACTTGTGCTGCCGTAGCAGGAAGGAGCTGCATGAGGCCGATCGCACCTGCCGGTGAGACGGCTGTGGGAGAAAAGCTGCTTTCCGCACGGATGATGGCATAGACGAGGGAATCGGTGAGTCCGTTTCTGGATGCATGGGCTGAGACAATCTCACGGAATGCCAGAGGGTATTGTAGTGCAAAAGAGAGCTGACCCTCCTTGCCGGTCAAACGGGGAGATTCGCTTCTCATCAGGTTGTAGGCGCCGTTGTAGTCGCCCATTTCCAGATAGAGACGGGCCAGTCCAAGGGCTTTACTCCGGTCCCGGTATTTTGATCTGGAGGCCGAGAGCTCCTTGCGGGCATCGTCGAACAGCCCGCACCCGATGAGGGCCTTGGCTCTTTCAAAGTTCAGTGGGAGGGGAAGGGTATCGAGTGTGTCCTGGGCCAGATGCGGCAGGAGCTCCTCTCCGTGCTTCTGCCCCTGCCAGTAGGCCATGGAGTAGTAGCTCAAGGGGAAATCCCTGATGAGGGTGGCATAGGTTGTCTGCGCTGAGCTGGTATCTCCGGTAAGGACCTGGGCTCGGGCCAGCCAGTAAAGCGCCCGGTCACGGCCGGTTTTGCCGTCACTCAGGCGGCGGAACCATTCGACAGCACCTTGCCAGTTGCCCGACTGATAAGCACTCCACCCGGATTCCCACAGAATAATTGGTTTTAGCGATGATTCGGGATACTGCTCGTTGAGCCGTTTCAGGATGGAGGATACGTCTGCCCAGCGTTTTTGCGATTTCCTGATATAGGCGGCCTGGAGAAGTGCATTGTCTGCCTCGTCTGCCGTTGGCCAACGGTCAGCCAGTTTCATGAAGCTGTTGAAGGCCTCTTCGGAATTGCGGCTATTTCTATCCTTACAGCGTGCCAGCCAGTATGTAGCTTCTGCTACAGGTGCTGTACCGGCCTTGTCGGCAGCCAGGCGGGTGAAGAGTTGCTCAGCTTCCTTGATGTGCCGGGCATTAAACAGGGACTGGGCGGTTTTGAAATCGATCCGTGTGAGGAAATCGTTGCCGAGATCGGTACGGGGGATTGCCCGGAAGGCGGTGACTGCCTGGCTGAACTTTTTCAGATCGAATAGGGTTGTGGCGCGGCGAAAGAGTTCGTCGGGGGTGAAGGGGGCGACTACCGCGCCCGCAGCAGCGAGACGCCGCAAATCTTCATCCGTTTTGGTCGACAGTGGTGACCCCGGACTGGTGATCCAGAGGGTTCGGAGCACCTTAACGGCTCCGGTTTTGTCGCCGAGCGTTTCCCGGCAGAGCGCGATCTTGTATTGAGCCCGCAAGGAATCGCTTCCGGCTGGATAACTCTCTATAAATTTCTGGTAGGCAGTGAGTGCAGCGTTGAAGTCCTTGCGCTGGAATTGAATATCGGCAATGAGGAGAAGGGTGGGACGGAGCAGATAACTTTCAGGGCACCGTTTCTGGAGTGTCAGCAATGCGGTAAGTGCCTCGTCGTGGCGGTTAAGATTTTGCAGTGCCTGGCCCTGATGGTAGAGTATATAATCCGCCAGCAGGTCGAAACTGCCGGAAGCTGCAGAGAGGTAGCGTTGTGCGTTGTCCCACTGTCCGGCCTTGAAGGCTGCCATGCCGGCGATGAAATTGCGTATCCCGCAATCGGGAGAAGCCTCTGCCAACTGCAGGGCAGCGCCATAGTCCCTGGCCCGGAGCTTCTCGGCTGCCACGGCAAGGGTAGCACTGGGGAGCGGATACAGCGATGCTTTCATCCCGGATGCGGGGACGGTCAGCAAAAATATGAATGCGGCCAGGGCAATGCAGCGGAACACGTAGTGGAATCCATATTGACGAAGGGATGTGGCGAATCTGCCGAATAGCAAGTGGAACACGAAAAGCGTGGAACCAATGACTGGATAGTAGTCTTAATCGGCTGTGAAATGCAATTGGTTTTTCGTGGCGGTAATGGGAACTGTTTGACACTGCATGGCTGGTCAGGCATATTCGGCATGCCGAAAGAACCGGTCTGGAAGGAGATTTCGTATGCGGGTCACCCGTGAAGAACTGCTCAGGATAATCGGCGAGCAGGGTGAAGGAATAGTATTGCGTCAATTGCTTCGACTCTGCTCGGTAGACCGGACCGAACGCCAGGGATTCAGGCATCTGCTGTCGCGGCTGGTGGATAGTGGCGAGCTGGCTGTGTTGCGTGGCCAGCGCTATATCCTGGCCGGCCGAACGGCAGCGGTTACCGGCCGGCTTTCCATGCATCGTGACGGTTACGGGTTTGTTACCCCTCAGGATGGTGGGTCCGATGTCTTCATCCCTGCCAGGGCATTACGCGACAACATGCATGGTGATCTCGTCGAAGTGAACGTGAGTCCGGCAGCCCATGGGGAGCGGCGGGAGGGGAGGATCATCCGGACCCTTGAGCGGGGCCAGCAGACAATCGTCGGCCGCTATGAGTCGGCGCGCAATGTCGGCCGGGTGATTGCGGACGATCCGCGCATCTCCCAGGCCATTGTGATCCCTGCAGGTGCCGCTGGCAAGGCGCAGAACGGCCAGGTTGTCGTGGTCGGGTTGACATCGTACCCTACGGAGCGGCGTCCCGCCATGGGGCGGGTACAGGAGGTGCTGGGCTGGCCTGATGATCCCAACGTGGAGGTACTTACGGTCGTTCGCAAATATGAACTGCCGTCCGAATTCCCACACGATGCACTGGCAGAGGCACGGAAAGTGGCCCGGCTCACCGATGCCGATCTGGCAGGGCGCACCGATCTGCGCAGCCTGACGGTAGTTACCATAGACGGTGAAACGGCACGCGATTTTGACGATGCGGTTTCGGTGCGGCGAGAACCGCATGGCGACATCCGACTCTGGGTTTCCATCGCCGATGTTTCACATTACGTCAGGCCCGGTTCGGCGCTGGACCGCGAGGCCTATCTGCGCGGGACCTCGGTCTATTTCCCGGATCGCTGTCTTCCCATGCTGCCCGAGACCCTTTCCAACGGCATCTGTTCGTTGAACCCCCGGGAGGATCGACTGACCCTGACTGCGGAACTCCTGTTCGACGGTGCCGGTGTCCGGAAAGAGGCCCTCTTCTACCCAAGCGTCATCTGCAGCTCTGCCCGGCTGACCTACACCCAGGTCGCCCAGGTCCTTGATGAGCGCAATCCGCAGGTGATCGATGAGCTTGGCGGGATCACGGACGACCTGGCAGTCATGGAAGAACTGGCACGTCGACTGATGGTCCGCCGCCACGAACGGGGCAGCATCGACTTCGACCTTCCCGAGCCCGAGATCGTCATCGATCTGACCACCGGCGATACCCTTTCCATTGTACGTTCGGTGCGGACAATCGCCCACAGAGTTATCGAGGAGTTCATGCTGGCAGCCAATGAAGCGGTTGCCGGCCATCTTGAAGGGCAACAGATACCTTCCCTGTATCGCATCCATGAGCCTCCTGCGCCAGAACGGGTTCTCGCCTTTGCCGAACTGGCAGCCGGTTTCGGCCATCAGTTGGACGTTTCGGAGGGGAAGGTGACAGGTACCCAGCTGCAGGTGCTGCTGGAGGCGGCGCTCGGTCGTCCCGAAGAGCTGATGCTCAACCGGGTGCTGCTCCGGAGCATGAAGCAGGCCCGTTATGCAGCGGAAAACCTGGGACACTTCGGCCTGGCAGCCCAGACCTATACCCATTTTACGTCTCCGATCCGTCGCTATCCCGATCTTGTGGTCCACCGGATACTCAAGGGGCAGCTTGCCGGGACGCTTTCTCTTGCGGAACAGGAACGTCTGGCTGGTGCGCTTCCCGAAATCGGGATGCACACCAGCCGCCGTGAACGGGTCGCCATGGAGGCAGAGCGCGAACTCGTCGAACTGAAACGGCTTCAGTTCATGGTGGATCGTATTGGCGAAACGTTTGACGGATTCATCATCGGGGTTACCGGAAGCGGTCTCTTTGTGGAATTGGGAGAGTTTTTCGTCGAGGGGATGATCCCGGTTACGAGCCTGCAAGATGATTATTATGTCTATCTCGACAAGCAGCATTCGCTGATCGGCTCCAATACGCGGCGCCTCTTCCGCATTGGCGACCGGGTCAGGGTCATTGTCGTGGCTGTCAGCATTGATCGGCGGCAGATCGAGTTTTCGCTGCAGGAGCATACCCCGGTGCAACAGACTGATGCCGGATGGGAGATGGAGATCCCCAAACCCCGCCGACCGGTGGGGAGACGCCCATCGGGCAATCAATCCGGGGAGGACCGAAAGCAGACTGGAGGTAGGGGACCGAAGGGGAAAAGCGGTGGACGCCGAAAAGCGGGCAAGCGCCGCTGATTCCCTGCCGGGAAGTTGTTGCTGTTAGGGACCAGCACCGGTCTACAGGCTCAGTGAGAGCTGTGTATACGCATCAAGCCCTGCTGGATGGTGCCTGAGCAGGCTTGAGGCCTGACGTGCCGGCGTTCTTCCCGTTAAATCGGTTGCGCCTCTCCGTTCAACTGTGCTAATCTGCATCGATTTTGGAATGCTCTTGATGGACGGGGATTCATGGGAGAAGAGAAGGTCCTTCCGTTTATTGAACATCTGGTGGAATTGCGGCGCCGGCTGATTGTTATCGTCATAGCCGTGGTGATTGGCATGGGAGTATCCGAGTTCAAAAAGTCCGCCTACCTCAAGGTCAAGGAACACTTTCCCACACTCTATACCCGCTACAGTCTCGACAAGGAGATGGAGGTCAAGCACCGCGACCGTCAACTCAATTACAGCGCACCTCTTGAGCCATTTTTTGTCCAATGCAAGATATCCGCAATTGCCGGATTCATCCTGGTACTCCCCGTAGTTTTTTATCAGCTCTGGCTCTTCATCGCTCCCGGGCTTACCGGTCGGGAAAAACGGCTGGTGCTGCCGTTTGTGATTGTCGGCACCATCAGTTTCTGCGTCGGCGCCATGTTCTTTCTTATCGTTATCTGGCCGGTCATTATCAATTTTTCCCTTTCCTATGAAGCCGAAGGGCTGCAAAGCTGGTTCAATCTCAGTGCCTATGTCAATTTCTGTCTCAGGTTGATTCTGATCTTCGGCCTGATCTTCGAGCTTCCGGTGGTCATGCTGCTGCTGTCGCGGTTCGGCATTGTCACCCGGACCTTTCTGGCCCGTAACCGCAAGTATGCCCTGTTGGCTAGCGCGATCATTGCCGCTTTTCACGCAGATCTCATCACCATGTTCGTGGTGATGGCTCCCCTTTATCTGATGTACGAGATAAGCATCTGGGTCGTCTGGCTGTTCGGGAAAAAGCGTGAAGCCGCACCCGGCAACCTGCCGGCACCCACCGACTAGACCCGCGAGGCACAATCTGCATGGAGATTTTCCGTTCGCTTGACGATATCCCGACCGGCCTTGGGAAAACCGTTGTCACCATCGGCAATTTCGATGGCATCCATTTGGGGCACCGCGAGATCTTCCGCCGGGTGCGGCGTGCTGCTGCCGCGATCCACGGCGTCTCGGTGGTGATTACCTTTGTGCCCCATCCCCTGAAGGTGATTCCGAATTCCAAGAAGCAGATCTGTCTTATCAATACCTACGCCGAAAAAGAAAACCTCATCTCCGCATCGGGTATCGACTATCTGGTGGCGATACCTTTTACAAAAGAGTTTGCAGGGCTTTCCGCTCGTGAATTCATTACCGACGTGCTGGTGAAGCGTCTGGGAGTATCCCGCCTCATAATCGGTTACGATTATTCATTTGGCCGCGACCGGGAGGGGAAGGTGGCGATGCTGGCTGAAATGGGCCACGAGCTCGGATTCGCTGTGGAAGTCCTGGAGCCGATTGGCCATGACGGTGAAGCCTATAGCAGTACGCAGGTCAGGAAGATGATCAAGGCAGGGGAGGTGGACAAAGTAGTGCCGCTCCTTGGCCGCCAGTACTCGTTGAGTGGAATAGTGGTCTCCGGGCACCACCGAGGCAGCGGTCTCGGTTTTCCCACCGCAAACATCCTCACCGAGAAAGAGCTGATACCCAAAAGTGGCGTCTACGCCGTCAAAGTGAAACTGGACAACACCCTGTATGACGGTGCCTGTAACATCGGGGCTAATCCTACCTTTGGCAACGAGGAAACCTCCATCGAGGTCTTTCTCTTTGATTTCACCGGGGATCTCTATGGCAGGGAATTGCGATTCTATTTCATTGCGAGGATTCGTGATGAACGGCGTTTCCCCGATCCTGAGGCGTTACGGCAGGCGATAACCCTCGATGTTGCCCGCTGCCGCGAGATCCTTTCGACAACCGAACTGATCGAGTATCATGAGTATCTGCAGGAGGAGGCTGATGGCATCGTTCAGGGTTGACAGGAAATTCCTGGTCGGCCTGGTTGTCAGTGCCGTCTGTCTCGCCTTTCTGCTGCGCAAGATGGATCTTGCCAAGCTTGTCGACGCCTTCCGTACCATGGAGACCGTTTATCTCATACCTGCCATCGGGTTGACGTTTGTCAGCTATTATTTCCGGGCGGTGCGCTGGCGGTTTCTCCTTCTTCCCATCAAGCGGGTCTCGATGTGGCCGCTTGTATCCGCAACACTCATCGGCTACATGGCCAATAATCTCCTCCCTGCCCGGCTTGGGGAATTCGTCCGTGCCTATGTGCTGGCGCAACGAGAAGAGCTTCCCACCGGGCAGGTCTTTGCCACGCTGGTTCTGGACCGGTTGTACGATGGTTTCACGGTCCTTCTTATCCTTCTGATCACCTTTTTTACGCTGAAGCTGCCGACAGGGATGGAAACCATCCAGCAGGCGATGGTGACAGGGGGGTATGTGACTCTTGCCGTCTATCTCTGCTGTATCGCATTCATCGTGGTCCTTCGCCGCCGTACCGCATGGACGCTCAGGATCGTCGACGCGGTGCTGCGGCTCTTTCCCGAGAAGATCAGCAGTCGCGTCGTGGTGGCACTCTCTTCGTTTATCGGTGGCCTCAGGATCTCGACTCGAACCGTGGAGCTGCTGGCACTGCTGGTAACCTCACTGGTGATCTGGACCTTTGCCACCTGGCCGATTGATCTGATTCTGCGAGCCTTCGGGATCATGCTTCCCATTACCGCTGCCATGTTCATCATGGTCTTCCTAGTCTTTGCGGTAATGGTACCGGCCGCACCCGGCTATGTGGGCACATATCATGCGGCCTGCGTCTATGGTCTCATGGCATTCCGTATCCCATTGGAGCAGGCAATGAGCGTTGCCCTGGTCATCCATGGGATAAGCTTTTTCCCCGTTATCATTGCCGGGCTCTTCTGTGGCTGGCGTTACAACCTTTCGCTACGTGCAATCAGTGCCAGATCCTCACAACAGGAGCTTACCCGTGAACAGTGACCGCCTGGCGTCGCGGCTCGATTTCTGTGCTATCCTTTCATTCATCGTTCCCCTGTTTGTCTATCTCCTGACGCTGGCCCCCTCGGTAACCTTTTTCGACAGCGGGGAGTTTGTCACGGCCATCTATTCGCTCGGTTCTGCCCACTCGCCCGGATACCCTTTTTTCATCAATTATGCAAAACCGTTTACCTATCTCCCGTTCGGCAACATTGCATTCCGCGTGAATATTGCAACTGCCGTATCAGCTGCTGCTGCCTGCTTTGCGGTCTACATGCTGGTGACGTTTCTGCTGGCAGATGAGGATGTCACTGACGATCGTCGGCTTTCCAGCTGGTACGTTCGTGGAGCAGCCTTGGCTGCCGCTTTTGCCTTTGCCTTTACCCCGCGGCTCTGGCTGCAGTCAAATCATGACAAACCCTATCCGTTGATAGCCTTCATGTCGGCTCTGGTGTTCTATCTGGTGCTCCGCTGGCGCTCGGCTTATCTGGCAGGAGAGGAGCGGCCGGCCTTCGTCTACCTGGGGGCATTCCTGTGCGGGCTTGCTTTCGGTGCCCATCAGACCATGGTTCTGATGGTCCCGGTTTATGCCTTCATTATCCTGGCGACTGACTGGCGGATCGTCACCCGCGTAAAGGAGATTATCCTTGCCGTCACATTTGCCATTCTCGGCTTTGGAGTGCATCTTCATCTGCCGGTCAGGGCAATGCAGAACCCGCTCCTCAACTGGGGAGACGCGAGGAACATATCACAGTTTCTCTGGCATTTTCTCCGCAAGGGCTATCCGGTGGAAAAGCCTGTCAGGGATTTCGGTCTGTTCTGGAGACAGGTGAATGCCTTTAATGTCCCGTATGAATTCACCTGGGTCGGATTGTTCCTGCTGCTTGTCGGTTGCGTGGCATATCGGCGGCGCCTTCGCAATGAAATCCTTGCCTATGGCATGGGCATTCTTACGTTTCTGCTGGTAATCGTCGGCTACTTCAACACCCCGAGTGATCTGATTTTCCTTACTGAGGAATTTTTCACGCCGCTCTATCTTCTTTCGGCCGTATTCATCGGGTTAGGGTTTTTTGTGCTGCTGAAGGCGCTGGTCAATCTGCTGCCGGTTCCGAGCATCAGAATGCTGCCTGTCCACGTGGCATTGGGAGGGGCTCTTCTGGCGCTTCCGACAACGATCTGCGCCATTAATTACGTGGAGAATGACCAGCACCTGAACTACATTGCCTATGATTACGCCACCAATACGCTACGTACCCTGCCGACACTTCAGTCTGGAATCTCTACAGCCTCAGAGGGATGAGCGGTGATATGTTTTTCCGGGATCTGGATACGGAAAAGGCGATTCTCATTTATGCCAATAGCCATGTTGAGGCTGGTGAGGCTCTTATCCGTTTTGGACGTTACGCCGAAGGCTTACGCCAGTTTCAGCAGGCAGAGTCGATTTCACCTGAAATGAGATCGCAGATCACTCAGATTCTGGCCGGTTACGGTCTGAGGTGATGCTGGCAGGTCTCTGATGGCGCCACTTTACGGGGAGGGTATCACTACCATGCCTGTCCACAGCGTTTCAACCGGCACAGCATTCGTTCGAGAACCGCTGCTTGCCGGTTTTTTTCATGAAGCGGTAAAGATTTCCCTATTCTAACCGATGCTATTTACGAGTAGACCGTGCGAAGAGGCCGTGCATCGCTGTTTGGGTGGAGACGGTGCAGAGCACGGCTTGGAGCCTTTCATGATTCAATCCATTTCCGAACTGACCGGAAAGACAAAAGTACTTGGCATCATTGGTGATCCCATCAGTCACTCCCTGTCGCCGCTTATGCAGAATGCAGCTTTGCGCGCGCTCGGACTCGATTACATATATGTCCCTTTTCGTGTCAGACCGGAGGAACTCTCAACTGCACTTTTGGGTCTGCAGTCACTCAATGTCGCCGGTTTCAATGTTACCATCCCGCACAAGACCGCAGTTGTCGGCTTAGTGGATGGCTTGTCCCGCGAAGCCGAACTGATCGGGGCCGTGAACACGGTAACCCGGGAGGGTGCTCACCTCATTGGCCACAATACTGATGCCATCGGTTTTCTCTCGGCAATCACCGAAGGGATGGGATTTGATCCAGCAGGGGCGAGTGTTCTGCTACTCGGGGCTGGAGGGGCTGCCCGGGCAGCTCTGGTTGCTCTTGCCCAGGCTGGAATCGAGAATATAACCATTGCCAATCGGACACAATCTACTGCTGAGAACTTACTTTCCTTGCTGAAACATGCCGGCTCCAGAGCTAGTGGAAGTCATACCTCACTGGCAGCCGTTTGTGCTGATCGAGCACTGCTGGGATCATTTGATCTGGTGGTAAACACCACCTCCGTTGGTATGGGAGGTACGGCATTTGCCAATTTTGATGTCACATGGCTCAAGCCTGGTGCACGAATCTATGACATGGTGTATGTGCCGTCCGAGACGCCGTTGTTACAGGCAGCACGTGCAGCCGGTATTAAGGCCATGAATGGTGCGAGTATGCTGGCAGCACAGGGAGAATCAGCCTTCCGCCTTTGGATCGGCTGCGACCCCCCGCCCGGCTTGATGCTGGAACGTGTACTGTCAGCACTGGCGGCATTGTCTTGACATTGAAGGCCCTTCAATTAGTATTTCTATAGCTTGTTGGAATTACAGGGGTAGTTATGCAACCAAGTAGACTGGGAGACCTCCTGGTCAAAAATAATCTGATTACCAAGGAACAGCTTGCCCAGTCGCTTGACGAGCAGAAACAGGCAGGCAGCCAGGTTCGCCTTGGCACCATTCTCACCCGGAACAATATCATTACCGAAGAGGATCTGGTTTCCTTTCTCTCCAAGCAGTATGGTGTCCCCTCTATCAACCTGAGTGAGGTCGAGGTCGATCCGGCGGTCATCAAGATCATTCCGGTGGATATCGCGCAAAAGTATCAGGTCGTTCCCGTCAACCGCGCAGGGGGGACCCTGATCATTGCCATGAGTGATCCATCCAATATCTTTGCCATCGATGACATCCGCTTTATGACCGGATTCAGCATCGAGGTTGTGGTAGCCCCCGAATCTGCCATCAAGACGTCCATAGACAAGTATTACGACCAGTCTGCATCACTGGCCGATGTCATGGGTGATCTCGACATGGAAGATCTGGAGGTCGTCGGTGAAGAGGAGGATGTCGATCTCAACTCTCTGGAGAGAGCTACCGAAGATGCACCGGTAGTAAAACTCGTCAACTTGATCCTTACCGATGCAATCAAGAAAAAGGCGAGTGATATCCATATCGAGCCCTATGAACGGATGTTTCGTGTCAGGTACCGGATCGACGGGGTGCTGTACGAGGCTATGAAGCCTCCCATGAAGCTGAAGAATGCCATAACTTCACGAATCAAGATCATGTCCGAACTGGACATTGCCGAGCGTCGCCTCCCCCAGGATGGCAGGATCAAGATAAAGCTGGGTGGCGGCAAGGATATGGATTTCCGGGTTTCCGTGCTGCCGACATTGTTTGGCGAGAAGATCGTTCTCCGGCTTCTGGACAAGTCGAACCTGCAGTTGGACATGACCAAGCTCGGCTATGAGCCTGATGCCCTGTCCCGCTTCCAAGAGCAGATCCACAAGCCGTTCGGCATGGTATTGGTGACTGGTCCCACTGGTAGCGGTAAAACGGTTTCTCTTTACTCGGCGCTCTCGGAACTGAATAAAGTAACGGAAAACATTTCTACTGCTGAAGACCCGGTGGAATTCAACTTTGCCGGGATCAACCAGGTTCAGGTGCATGAGGATATCGGCCTCACCTTTGCCGCGGCACTCCGTTCCTTCTTGCGTCAGGACCCTGATATCATCATGATTGGTGAGATACGTGACTTCGAGACGGCAGAGATCGCTATCAAGGCTGCATTGACCGGTCACATGGTCCTTTCGACCTTGCATACCAATGATGCTCCGGCCACCATTAACCGTCTGCTCAACATGGGGATCGAGCCG
The DNA here is from genome assembly GCA_016223015.1 of Geobacter sp. Taxonomy (GTDB): domain Bacteria; phylum Desulfobacterota; class Desulfuromonadia; order Geobacterales; family DSM-12255; genus Geoanaerobacter. The sequence goes on from JACRPV010000028.1 coordinate 13,770, forward strand.
TTCCTGGTGGCGTCGGCAGTAAACCTGATCACGGCCCAACGCCTGGCACGACGAATTTGCAGTGAATGCAGGGAAATCGAAGAGGTTCCCGTTCAGGCACTTATCACTGCCGGCGTTTCCAAGGATGAAGCGCCGGAATATGTCTGCTACCGCGGCAAAGGGTGCCCCAGATGCAACGGGACCGGCTATAAAGGAAGGGTCGGATTTTATCAGGTCCTTCCCATGTTGGAAGAGATCCGCGAACTCATCCTGAACGGCGCCAATACGGCAGAGATCAAGCGAGAATCCATGCGTCTGGGTATCAAGACCATGCGTCAGTCCGGACTTACCAAGCTGAAAGAAGGGGTCACCTCCTTTGAAGAGGTTTTGAGAGTGACCGTTTCCGACGATTAGGAGGTGGCAGCACCATGGCTAATCTGCATCAGTTGCTGAAAGAGCTTGTCGATAGAGGCGGGTCTGACCTCCATATCACCACCAACACCCCGCCACAGATCCGTGTTGACGGCCAGTTGAGCCCGCTCGATCTGCCGCCCCTCACTGCGGTCGACACCAAACAGCTCTGTTACAGCGTGCTCACCGAAGCGCAGAAGCATAAGTTCGAGGAAGAGAGCGAACTGGATCTTTCGTTCGGGGTAAAGGGGCTGTCGCGATTCCGTGGGAACATCCTGGTACAGCGGGGCGCGGTGGCCGGCGTATTCAGGGTCATCCCCTACAAGATCCTCACCTGTGAGGAGCTCGGATTGCCCCCGGTGATAAAAGACCTTGCCGAAAAGCGGCGAGGGTTGATTCTGGTTACCGGCCCGACCGGCAGCGGGAAATCGACCACCCTTGCTTCCATCATCGACAAGATCAATACTGATCGCCACGATCATATCGTCACCATTGAAGATCCCATTGAGTATCTGCACCCGCATAAGGGATGTCTGGTGAACCAGCGGGAAGTCGGTGCCGACACCAAAAGTTTCAAGAGTGCCCTGAAATACGTATTGCGGCAGGACCACGACGTGGTCCTGATTGGCGAGCTTCGTGATCTTGAGACCATCGAGGCGGCTCTGACTCTTGCCGAAACCGGCCACCTCTGCTTTGCGACACTTCACACCAATTCCTGTGCCCAGACCATCAACCGGATCATTGACGTGTTCCCTCCCTATCAGCAGACTCAGGTGAGGACGCAGCTATCTTTCGTGCTCGAAGGCGTTCTATCCCAGACCCTGATCCCCAAGTTGGGTGGCCACGGGCGCATTCTTTCCCTTGAGGTTATGGTGCCGAACCCGGCGATCCGCAACCTGATCCGGGAGGACAAGGTTCATCAAATCTACTCTCAGATGCAGGTTGGTCAGGACAAGTTCGGCATGCAGACCATGAACCAGTCGTTGTTCAGTCTCTGTGCCCGTCGGCTCATCTCTGTCGATGATGCCATGGGCAGGTCACCCGAGCCGGATGAATTGAAACAGATGTTTGCTGCGGGAGGTACACTGCCCGGACAGCAGCGCCGTCCGTTACGCTAGCAGGATAAGGAAAGGAATTACGGGAGGAACCATGGCAAAGTTCAACTGGGAAGCACGGAGCAAGTCTGGCCAGATCCAGAAAGGGGTAATGGAGGCTGATAATATAGGACTCGTCGAAACCCAATTGAAGAGATTTGGCTTCACGGGGATCACCGTTAAAGGGGAAGGAAAAGGGCTTGGGAAAGAACTGAAGATCCCCGGCTTCAGCGGTGCCAAGAAGATCGAAACGAAAGATCTCGTTGTCTTTACCCGGCAGTTCGCCACCATGATCGATTCGGGTCTCCCTCTGGTGCAGTGTCTGGATATCCTCTCCGGCCAGCAGGAGAACAAGACCTTCAAGGATATCCTGTACAAGGTCAAGGAAAGCGTGGAGAGCGGTTCCACCTTTGCCGACGCCCTTGCCAAGCATCCCAAGGCTTTTGACCAGCTCTATGTAAACCTTGTTGCAGCAGGTGAGGTCGGCGGCATTCTGGACACAATCCTGAACCGCCTCGCAGCCTACATCGAAAAGGCGATGAAACTGAAGAAGCAGGTCAAAGGGGCCATGGTCTATCCTGCAACCATCCTTTCCATTGCTGTGATAGTTGTGGGTGTTATCTTGGTTTTCGTTATTCCCACGTTTGCCAAGATGTTTGCTGATTTTGGCGGCGATTTGCCTGTGCCGACAAAGATTGTCATCGGTCTCAGCAATTTCCTTAAGAAGTATATCGTAGTGATGATTGCAGCATTTTTTATTTTGAAGTTTGCTTTTCAGAAATACTATGCCACACCAAATGGAAGGAAGGTTGTTGATCGATTGGCGCTGAAAGCGCCTATTGTAGGTCCCCTCATTCGTAAAGTATCGGTGGCCAAGTTCACCCGTACCCTTGGGACCATGATATCCAGCGGCGTCCCGATCATGGACGGTCTGGAGATCGTTGCCAAGACAGCCGGTAACAAGATCGTAGAAGAGGCCATCTACAACGTTCGCCAGGCGATTTCAGAAGGAAAGACCATAGCGGAGCCTTTGGCTGCATGTGGTGTTTTTCCCCCCATGGTAGTGCAGATGATATCAGTCGGCGAGGCAACCGGTGCCATGGATACCATGTTGAACAAGATTGCCGACTTCTACGATGACGAGGTTGACGATGCCGTATCGGCACTGACCTCGATGATGGAGCCGCTCTTGATGGTGGTGCTGGGGACCACGGTCGGTGGCTTGGTCATTGCCATGTATCTCCCCATATTCAAGCTCATCACCCTTATTAAGTAATCTGCGTGGCAGATGCTGCCTTGCATCTAAGACTCAAGGCCCTGATCGCATTCAGGGCCTTGTTTGTCAGCCTGCTCCTTGGTTCTGCGTTCATCTTTAAAATAGAATTTTTTCCAAACCCCCGTGCTCTGTCCCTGTCCTATGCCCAGATCATCTGGGATATCCTGCTGGTGACGACCCTGATCCTTCTCACCGGCGGTATTGCGTCCCCGTATTCGTTTCTCTATATGCTGGCCATCATTTCAGCATCGGTGCTTCTTGCACGCCGGGAGGCCTTTTATGCGGCTTCCCTCTGTGGCATCCTTTATGGTGGGATTCTCGATCTTCAATATTTCGGCAAATTGAGCGTTCTTGGTCTCACGCCATTCTATGCGCAACAGTACGGTGCAGTACATATCCTCTACACGATTTTTGTCAATATCGTTGCCTTTTATCTGACAGCGCTTCTCACCGGTTATCTAGCAGAACGGGTCAGGAGCAGTGAAAGTGCTCTGAAGGAAAAGGAGATCAACTACGAAGAACTGGAAAGGCTGAACAGCGTTATTGTAAAAAATCTGTCGAGTGGCTTGCTGACTATCACCACCGAGGGGAGGATAAGGGTATTTAATCGCCATGCAGAAGAGTTGACAGGTATTTCGCAACGAAAAGCTTATGACCAGTCACTAAAGGAGGTCATCCCGGGTTT
>JACRPV010000163.1:0-1086 GCA_016223015.1 Geobacter sp.
CAGCTTCACGCCCCTCGGCGGGCTGGTGCCGCTGTTCAACCTGCACCTGGGCGAAGTCATCTTCGGAGGTGTGGGCGCCGGCCTCTACGGCATGCTGCTGTTCGCCATTGTGGCGGTCTTCATTGCCGGACCGATCAGCTCCACCGTGTCGTTGTCCAGCATCCGGTTGCGCACGCCAACCACGGCCCGCCCGTCGGCCAGCACCTCTTCCACCATCCCCACGAACTGGTGGCTGCGGCGGTAACGGGAGTGGTACTCCTGGTCACCCTCGCCGGGCTGGCCGAAGAGGAAACCGCTGGTGTAGCCCCGGTGGCTCACCTTCTCAAGCTCTTCGAGCCAGGCGGGATCGCACCGGTAGCCGGCGGGGTCGGCACAGTAGCGGTCCAGGGCGGTCCGGTAGACGCGCACTACCGAGGCGACATAGTAGCTCCCCTTCATCCGCCCCTCGATCTTCAGGGAGTCGACCCCGCTTGCGACCAGTTCCGGCAGGTGCGGCAGCAGGCAGAGGTCCTTGGAGTTGAAGATGAAGGAGCCTCCCCCGTCCTCGGCAATGGGGAAATACTGGCCAGGGCGGGTCTGCTCCACCAGGGCGTATTCCCAGCGGCAGGGATGGGCGCACTCCCCCTTGTTGGCCGGCCGTCCGGACATGACGCTGGAGAGAAGGCAGCGGCCGGAATAGGCGATACAGAGCGCGCCGTGGACAAAGACCTCCAGTTCGGCCGAGACCTTGTCGCGCACCGCGCGGATGCCTGAAAGCGGGGTCTCCCGCGCCAGATTGATCCGCTTGATCCCCTGGCGTTGCCAGAACAGTGCGCTCTGCCAGTTGGTGGTATTCGCCTGGGTGGAGAGATGGATCTCCCGCTCCGGGGAGACCTCCCGGATCATGGCGATCACACCGGGATCGGCAACGATGCAGGCATCGACCGGGATAGGAGCGATCTCTTCCAGATAGCTCCTGAGCGCCGGCAGCTCGTCGCTGCCCGGATAGGCGTTGACCGTCAGGAAGACCCGCACCCCGCGGCCATGGGCGTAGTCGACCGCCTCCCTGAGCTCGCCTGGGGTGAAATTGCCCGCCAGGTTGCGCAG
>JACRPV010000163.1:1175-12672 GCA_016223015.1 Geobacter sp.
AAAGGCCTTTCCACCCAGGTAGACCGCATCCGCGCCGTAATGGATGGCTATCTTCAGTTTTTCCATGGTGCCGGCAGGTGCCAGCAGCTCCGGTTTTTTCACGGATATCGCCTTTGGTGGCGCCTGTCGGCGCAGGGGCTGGATACTAGCATAAATCGCCCCGGCAAAGATACCCAAAAGGGGCGTTAGCCCTTGACAAAGCAGCGGATGAGGCTTTAATTATGATAACTTTTTTCTAAGGAGGGAAAATGCACCGCGCACACTGGCTCTGCACCGGCATAGCCGGCCTGATGCTCGCCGGCTGCAGCTCCGTGGACGTCATCTCCAAGAAGCAGATGGAAACCGAATCCCGCTTGGAGCAGCTCCTGCAGTCGAATGTCGCCACCGGTTCGCAAGTTGCCGATCTCACTCGCGAAGTCCAGGAGATGAAAAAGGCCCTGATCGGGCAGGCAGCCGACCTGGAGACGCTCAAATCGCGGCAGGAGAACCTGCAGAAATCCCTGGAAGCCATTCCGGCGCAAGCCCCCTCTTCGTCCGCAGCACCGGCCGCGGAGCCATCCGCCAAGATCGAGCTCGTCAACGCCGCCACCAAGACCGACGCGGAAAATCCCCAGCAAGAAGCCTACATGAAGGCCTTCGGCATCTTCAGCGCCGACCGCTATCCCGAAGCGATTACCGCGTTTACCTCCTTCATCGCGGCCTACCCCGACAGCGAATATGCGGCAAACGCCCAATACTGGATCGGCGAATGTTATTATACGCAGAAAGACTACCGGCAGGCCCTGGACGCTTTCAAGACGGTGGTTGAGCAACATCCCAAGGCGAAGAAGGTGCCGGATGCGCTGCTGAAGGTCGCCTTCTCCCAGCTGAGCCTGAACGAACCGTCCGCTGCCAAGACCACCATGCAGAAACTGATCGATCACTATCCCAAGAGCCCCGCTGCCGCCAAGGCGCGCGAGCGGTTGAGCCGTCTCTAGTCAAAGGGGTTACGCAATGAAACGAGTCGTTTTTTCGCTGTTGGCAGTCCTCCTCTGCACGCCTGCCCTGCCGTTTGCGGCAGGTGCCGAAGAACCGCTGACGACCTATGTCATCCAGAAGGGGGATACCCTCTGGGGCATCTCAGGGCGTTTCATCCACGACCCCCATTACTGGCCCGACCTCTGGGCGAACAACCCGCAGGTGACCAACCCGCACCTGATCTTCCCCGGCCAGAAGGTAAAGGTCTATCGCGACCGGATCGAGATAGAGCCGGTCGAGGTGAAGAAGGAGGCGGCACCGCCTGCGCCGCAGGAAGCCCCGGCAGCCGGCACAGCCGATGCTGCCAAGGATACCGTCTTCACGGTGAGCGGCGGCGAAGGGTATCTGATTGAGGACAAACTGAGGCCTGCCGGCATGATCATCTCCACCCACTTGAACCGCCAGATCCTCGGCGAGGACGACATCGTCTATACCGACCTGGGGAGAACCACCGGCGGCAAGGTGGGAGACCGCTACTCCATCTTCAAGAAAGGCTCCCCCATCAGCCACCCCATGACCAACCAGATCGTCGGCTACAAGGTAACCCCGCTGGGGACCCTGCAGATCGTCGAACTGGAGGACAAGGTCTCCAAGGCGATCATCACCAAGTCCTACGAAGAGATCGGCCCGGGCGCCTATCTCATGCCCTATGCCGAACCGCTGCGGGCCATCGCGCTCAAGTCAGCCGATCGGGACCTGACCGGTTACATCGTCGAAACCAAGTCCGGCAACAAGGCCATCGCCTCCGGCGACATTGCCTATCTCGACCTGGGGAAAAACCAGGGGCTGCAGGTCGGCAACATGGTCTACGTCATCCGCGATGTCTATCCTGACCCCAAATTCATCGATGTGCCGGTGGGGAAACTCCCCTCCGAGGTGATCGGGGCAATGGTGGTAGTCGACATCGGCCCCAGCACCTCGACGGCCCTGGTGGTGAAGAGCATCGACACCATCTACCGCGGCGACCGGGTGGAGCTGATCAAAAGCCGCTGAAACGTCTCGTCCGGGACCGGCACTGCTGCCGGTCCCTTTTTTCTTGGCCGGCAACCGGCCATCACGTCCGAAGCCGGGATCAGGGAGGGGCGCTGCATGATGCAGCGCCCCTCCCTGATTCACATACCACGGTTCACACAACACGGCCCTTATGGAACATTACTACTGGTTCGGTCTCAGGTCGGTCCCGCTGGTCGGGAACATCACCTTCCGCCGTCTCGTGGAGCGATTCGGCTCTCCGCAGCGTGTCCTGGAGGCGACTGCCGAAGAGCTGGCAGCCAAAGGGGTCTCCCCTGCCGTTGCCGGTTCCATCAGCAGCTACGACTACCGGGAAGCGGCTGAACGGGAATGCCGCGCGGTTGCGGCAAGCGGAGCGCGGGTCGTCGATTGCCACTCCCCCGACTATCCGCGCCTTTTGCTGGAAACCGCAGATTTCCCGCCGTACCTTTATGTCAAAGGGGTGCTGGATGGATGCGACCCGTCCGTGGCCATCGTCGGTTCCCGGCGGGCAACCCCTTACGGCCTGCAGGCCACCTCCCGGCTCTCGGCGGAGCTTGCCGGCCACGGGGTGCCGGTGGTCTCGGGAATGGCGAGGGGGATCGATACCGCTGCCCATCGCGGTGCCCTGCAAGCCGGGGGAAAGACCATCGGGGTCCTGGGGTGCGGCATCGACGTGATCTATCCGCTGGAGAACCGCCGGCTGTTCGCCGAGATGGCCGAACGGGGGGGGCTCGTCTCCGAATTCCCCATGGGAACCCAACCGGTGGCGGCCAACTTCCCCCGCCGCAACCGGATCATCAGCGGCCTCTCCCGCGGCGTGCTGGTGGTGGAAGCCGCCGAGAAGAGCGGTTCGCTCATCACCGCCCAGTTCGCCCTGGAACAGGGGCGCGAGGTCTTCGCCATTCCGGGGGCCATCACCTCCGGGGCCAGCCGGGGCACGAACCGGCTGATCAAGCAGGGGGCCGTGCTGGTGGAAACCGTCAACGACATCCTGGCAGAGCTCCCCCCGTCCGGCACAAGGGATGCCGCCGCTCCTGCCGCGGCCCGGAGCGCCCATCAACAGCTGGAACCGGGCGAAGCGGCTGTGTGCGACCTCCTTGCGGGAGGGCCGCTGCAGATCGACGAAATCACGGCAAGAGTCGTGTTGACAGTGCAGGAGCTTTCGGCTATGTTACTGCGCCTGGAATTAAGGGGAATCGTCATGCAGCTCCCCGGCAAGATCTTCGCATTGACCTGATACCGCAACCATTTCATAGACTGGTGCCGCTATGCCACAACACCTGATCATCGTTGAATCGCCTGCCAAGGCCAAGACCATCGAAAAATTCCTGGGGAAGGACTACAAGGTACTCGCCTCCTTCGGCCATGTGCGCGCACTCCCCAGCAAGCAGGGTTCGGTGGATCTGGATCACGACTTCGAACCGAAGTATGCGGTGCTCCCCGAGAGCAAGAAGCATATCGATGCCATCAAGCGGGAGCTGAAAAACTCCGACTCGCTGCTGCTCGCAACTGACCCCGACTGCGAAGGGGAGGCCATCTCCTGGCACCTGCTGGCCGCACTCGGGATCGACGAGAACAAGTCCCCGCTCACCATCCAGCGGGTGGTGTTCCACGAGATCACCAAAACGGCCATTGTCGACGCGGTCAAGAACCCCCGCACCATTTCCCACGAACTGGTGGATGCCCAGCAGGCCCGCTCGGTGCTCGACTACCTGGTCGGCTTCAACCTCTCCCCCTTCCTCTGGAAGAAGATCCGTTACGGCCTGTCGGCCGGCCGGGTCCAATCGGTGGCGCTGCGCCTCATCTGCGAGCGGGAGCGGGAGATCCAGGCGTTCCAGACCCAGGAATACTGGACCATCGCCGCCGACCTGATGAACGGAACCAAGCAGCGTCTCACCGCCTCCCTGGTCGAGGTGGAGGGGAAAAAGCTCGGCAAGTTCGATATCCCCGGCCAGGCCGAGGCCGACCGCCTCGTGCAGGCGTTGCAGGGCTGCCCCTACCGGGTCGGCAAGATCACCCGGAGCGAACGGAAGCGGACCCCATCCCCTCCCTTCACCACCTCCACCCTGCAGCAGGAGGCGGCCCGCAAGCTCGGCTTTTCGGCCAAGAAGACCATGTCCACGGCCCAGAAGCTCTACGAGGGGATCGATATCGGCGGCGGCGCCGTCGGCCTCATCACCTACATGCGTACCGACAGCGTCGTCCTCTCCACCCTGGCGGTCGACGAGGCACGCGAGGTGATCACCAGCCTCTACGGCCGCGAGTACGCGCTGGAAAAGCCGCGCACCTTCAAGAACAAGGCAAAGAACGCCCAGGAAGCCCACGAAGCGATCCGCCCCACCTCGCTGGCCCGGACCCCGGCCGAGCTGAAGAAGGTCCTCGGTTCCGACATGTTCAAGCTCTATGAGCTGATCTGGAAACGGACCGTGGCCTGCCAGATGGCGGAGGCGCTCCTGGACCAGACCTCGGTGGAGATCGCGGCCGGCGACCGCTTCAAGCTCCGCGCCACCGGCACCCACCTATGCCAGCATCATGAACACCCTGCTGGAGCGCAAATACGCCCGGCTCGACGCCAAGCGCTTCTTCCCCGAGGATGTGGGGCTGGTGGTCAACGACCTGCTCACCAAGCACTTCACCCAGTACGTGGACTACAACTTCACCGCCTTCCTGGAGGAGGAGCTGGACCAGGTCTCACGGGGCGAAAAGCAGTGGAAACCGCTTTTGCGCGAGTTCTGGGGACCGTTCGTATCGCTCCTCAAGCAGAAAGAGGGAGAGGTCAACAAGTCGGACGTCACCACCGAGGCAACGGACGAGGCCTGCCCGGAATGCGGCCAGCCGCTGGTGGTGAAACTGGGCAAGCGGGGCAAGTTCATCGCCTGCTCCGGCTACAAGGAAGGGTGCACCTACACCCGCAACATCGAGCAGCAGGCCGGCGAGGTAGCCGAACCGGTCCTGTCCGACGAGAAGTGCGAAAAATGCGGCAGCCCCATGCTGATCAAGGACGGCCGCTACGGCAAGTACCTGGCCTGCTCCGGCTATCCCGCCTGCAAGAACATCCAGCCGCTGAACAAGCCCAAAGGAACCGGCGTCGTCTGCCCCGAGTGCAAGCAGGGGGAGTTGACCGAGAAGAAGTCGCGCTACGGCAAGATGTTCTACTCCTGCAACCGCTACCCCGACTGCAAGTTCGCCCTCTGGGACCCGCCGGTCGAGCAGCCCTGCCCCAAATGCGGTTTCCCGCTCCTGGTAAAGAAGGTCTACAAGCGGGAAGGCGAATTCCTCAAGTGCCCCAAAGAAGGGTGCGACTACAAGCTGGGGGGCAAAGAACCCAAGGCGAAATAACCGGAAGGCGGGGCGAGAGGCTCCGCCTTTTTTGTTGCTGATGCAGGGTTTTTGGGTAGGATTAGACTGCCGCTGATGGGGAGATCGAACTGCGCCCCACCATTTATTCCCATTTTGGGAATATTTTTGTTTGCTATCCCATTGGGAACTGGTATACAAGAATATGAGAGTTGTCGCCAAAAGAACCCTGCGTGAGTTCTGGGAACGATACCCCGATGCCAGGGATGCCCTGAAGGCGTGGCATGCCGAGGCTGAGGCCGCCTCCTGGCAGAATCCGGCGGAGATCAAAGCCCAGTACCGTAGCGCCAGTATTGTCGGGGACAGCAGGGTGGTGTTCAACATCTGCGGCAACAAGTACCGGCTGGTGGTAAAGATCAGCTACAAAAACGGCGTGGTCCTCATCCGGTTTGTCGGTACCCATAAGGAATACGACGGTATTAACGTCGAGGTGGTGTGATGATCCCCAAAGTCATTAAAAACGAAGCCGGCTATGAAACGGCGCTTGCCCGGATCGACGGGATACTTGATGCCGATCCCGGCACCCCCGAAGGGGATGAGCTGGAACTGCTGGTGACACTGGTGGAGCTTTACGAAAAACAGGTCCATCCCATCGATCTGCCCGACCCGGTCGAGGCCATCAGGTTTCGCATGGAGCAGGCTGGTCTGAAGCAGAAGGATCTGATCCCCCTCATCGGCAGCCGAAGCAAGGTCTCCGAGGTACTGTCGCGGCAGCGCCCCTTGAGTATCGCCATGATGCGGAAACTCCACGAAGGGTTGGGAATACCCGCCGACGTGCTCCTGAAAGATCCGGGAGCGGGGTCCGCGCTCCATACAGACGGCATCGAATGGGAACGGTTTCCCTTGGCGGAGATGCTCAAGCGGGGCTGGCTCGACTTTGAAGGGACTGTCACCGAAGCGAAGAAACGGGCCGAGGAACTGCTCGGCGCATGGGCCGCACCTCTCGGCCCGCAGGCACTGCAGCCCGCCCTGCTGCGACAGCACGTGCGTTCGGGGAGCGAGGCCGACGGATACGCCCTGGCTGCCTGGCGGATTCGCGTTTCATTGCTCGCCATGGGCCGGAGCATTCCGAAATACCAGCCCGGCACGGTATCCCATGAATTTGTGCGTGACCTTGTCCGCCTGAGTTACCTGGACAACGGGCCGATCCTGGCCCGCGAGTTCCTCCTCAAGAGCGGCATCCACTTCGCTGTGGAAGAACGCCTCCCCCATACCCATCTGGACGGTGCCGCCATCAGGCTGCCGGACGGCTCACCGCTGATCGCCATGACGCTGCGCCACGACCGGCTCGACAATTTCTGGTTTACACTCTGCCATGAACTGGCGCATGTGGCCTTGCACTTCGACAACGGTGCATGCGAAGCCTTTTTCGACGATCTCGATCTGGCCGAAATCGATACATTCGAACAGGATGCCGACCGCTGGGCGACCGATGCGCTCATTCCCAGTGAGATCTGGCTCGCTGCGGGCATGGAGCGAAATCCATCAGCCCGCAAGGTCCTCGATTTCGCCTCGAATCTGAGGATCAGTCCGGCGATCCCTGCCGGTCGCATCAGGAAAGAACAGCGAAATTACAGAATCTTCAGCAGCCTTCTGGGCTATCACAAAGTGCGCAGCCTTGTCGCAGGGTAAAACACATGAATAACCTGACAAACTCCATCACCCTCACCATCATAGGCGGCGGCCTGGCCGGCTGCGAGGCTGCCTGGCAGGCCGCGATCCGCGGCGTGCCGGTCGTTCTCCACGAGATGAAGCCGGACCGCTTTTCCCCGGCCCACCATTCCCCTTTGCTGGCGGAACTGGTCTGCTCCAACTCGCTACGGGGCGCCGACCTGGCCAATGCTGTGGGGCTCCTGAAGGAAGAACTGCGCCGTCTCGGCTCCCTGTTCATGCAGGCGGCCGACGCGACCAAGGTCCCGGCCGGCGGGGCGCTGGCCGTGGACCGCGACCAGTTCGCCGCCTTCATCACCGAGCGGATCGCCAGCCATCCCCTGATCGACCTGGTGCGTGGAGAGGCGACCGAGATCCCGGCCGATGGGCTGACCGTCATCGCCTCGGGGCCGCTTACCAGCGATGCCCTGGCAGCGGGCATCAGCCGGCTCACCGGCGACTACCTCTATTTCTACGATGCCATCGCCCCGATCGTCGAGGCGGCATCGCTGGACATGGCGAAGCTGTTCCGGGCCTCGCGCTACGGCAAGGGCGACAGCGACGATTACCTGAACATCCCGCTGGACGAGGCAGGCTACAACGCCTTTGTGGACGCGCTGCTGGCGGCCGAGAAGGTGCCGGCCCGCGACTTCGAGAAGATGGTCCATTTCGAGGGGTGTATGCCGATCGAGGAGCTGGCTGCCAGGGGGCGCGAGACGCTCCGCTTCGGGCCGATGAAGCCGGTGGGGCTCGTCGATCCCCGCACCGGCGCCGAACCCCATGCCGTGGTGCAGCTCCGCCTGGAGAACCGCGAGGGGAGCCTCTACAACCTGGTAGGCTTCCAGACCAAGCTGACCTGGCCGGAGCAGCGGCGGATCTTACCGCTGATCCCCGGCCTCGGCCGGGCCGATTTTGCCCGCCTCGGCTCCATGCACCGGAACACCTTCATCAATGCCTCGGCGCTCCTCACCCCCACGTGCCAGCTCCGCTCCGAGCCCCGCATCCTCTTTGCCGGTCAGATCACCGGGGTGGAGGGGTATGTTGAATCTGCAGGCAGCGGCTTCCTGGCCGGTATCAACGCCGCCCGAATCGCCACCGGCGCGGCGCCGCTGCCACCACCCCCGACCACCGCCCTCGGGGCCCTGGTCAACCACATCACCACCTGCGACCCGGCCCATTTCCAGCCGATGAACGTAAACTACGGCCTCTTCCCCCCTCTCCCCGGCAGGGTCCACAAGAAGGAGAGGCGGGCACGCCTTGCCGAAAGGGCGCTCGCAGACCTGGCCCCCTGGCAGGCGGAGATCGCCAGCGCATAGCGCGTCAAGCCGGTTGCGGATAAACTCAGGTTGTTCAAAAACGGTCAGATCGTCGCACCCGCAGAAAGCCCTGCGGAGGCTTGAGCCTCGCCACGCCGCACAAAGCGGCTTTCGAGGACGGCGGCGAGATGGCAGTGTTTCAACAACCTGCCGGCTTTTTTCTGTTGTCCCCCATCAGCCAATCCGCTAGAATCTGACCGTTGTCGCGGCCCATCCTCCACGCAAGGACTATCCATGAACGAAAAGGAAAAACAGGAAATATCCCTCATCGGCCGCATCTTCTCCATGGAGGCGCTCCTTCTCCTGATGGGGCTCTTCTCCCTCGGCTCGGGCATCTATAACAGCGCGCCGATGCAGATCTTCTGGGGGGTCACCATCGCCTGCGGTGCGGTGATCCTGCACTTTGTCCGAAAGAAGGACTGGCAGAAGCACTGGGCGGAGCAGGAAGAGATGAAGCTGCGCTACGAGGAACGCCGCCGGCAGGCGCGAGAAAAAAAAGAGGGGAAATAGGATGCGGATCGTCCTTGCCTCGGCGTCGCCGCGCCGGGCCGAACTGCTGGAGTCCGCAGCCATCCGCTTCCAGGTGGTGCCGGGCCATATCGATGAAACCCCCTTTGCCAACGAAGAGCCGGTGGCGCATGTCCTGCGCCTGGCAGAGGAAAAGGCTCGTGAAGTGGCGCGGCGCGAGGAAGGGGATATCTTCATCGGCGCCGACACCATCGTCCTGTGCGACAGCGAGATCATGGGAAAGCCCGTGGATGACCGGGATGCTGTGCGGATGCTGCGCAAGCTCTCGGGTCGCGCCCACGAAGTGGTGACCGGTTATGCCGTCTACGACAAGGCCCGCAACAAGGCGGTACAACGTGCCGTGACCACCCTGGTCGTCTTCAAGGAGCTGCGCGACGACGAGATCGCGGCCTACGTCGCCACCGGCTGCCCCCTGGACAAGGCGGGCGCCTATGCCATCCAAGGCGGGGCCGCCCACATGGTGGAGCGGATCGAGGGTTCGTACACCAACGTGGTCGGGCTGCCGCTGTGCGAGGTGATAGCCACTCTCAGGGAATGCGGGGCTCTTTAGGACCCGATATGAGCATTGCTGACAACCTCCAGAGAATTAGGCACCAGATTGCAGAGGCAGCGGTGCGCGCCGATCGCGATCCCGCCGCTGTCAGGCTGGTTGCTGTCTCCAAGACCAAGCCCGCTGCGCTGGTCGACGAGGCGGCTCTCTCGGGCCAGCTCCTCTTCGGCGAGAACTATGTCCAGGAGTTAATTGCCAAGGCAGCGGCGGTGCGGGAAGAGGTGGAGTGGCACTTCATCGGCGCCCTGCAGAGCAACAAGGTCAGGCAGCTGGCCGGGCTGGTCACCATGATCCATTCGGTGGACCGCCTCTCCCTGGCCGAAGAGATCGACCGCCAGTGGGGAAAGCTGGGGATGAGCTGCGACATCCTGATCCAGGTGAACATCGCCGGCGAGGCGACCAAGAGCGGCACCACCGCCGAAGAGCTGGCAGACCTGGTCCGCAGGGTGTCGATGCTGCCCCATCTCCGCATCCGGGGGCTGATGACCATGCCCCCCTTCTTCGACGATCCCGACGCGGCCCGCCCCTATTTCCGCCAGCTGAAAGAGCTGGCAGCGCTGATCGCAGCCGAGCGGATACCGGGAGTCGCCATGGATGAGCTCTCCATGGGGATGTCCGGCGATTTCGAGGCGGCCGTCGAGGAAGGGGCAACCCTGGTCCGGATCGGATCGGCCATCTTCGGCATGCGGTAGGCGGGATTCCCCATGAAAGACGCCCTGACAAACTACTTCTCGCTCGTTGCCAAGGTGGACGAGCTCTGCTCACGCATCGAAGGAGAGTTCGCCGACCAGATCGCCTGCCGCAGCGGCTGCTCCGGCTGCTGCCGCCATATCACCCTCTCCTGGGTGGAGGCAGTGGCCCTTGCAACGGCACTGGCAGCTCTTCCCCCCGCAGAGATCGAAGAGATCCGGCACCGCGCCCGCACAGCCTCCCTCGACGGCGCCTGCCCGCTCCTTGCGGATGATCGCTGCGCCCTTTACCAGAGCCGGCCCATCATCTGCCGCACCCACGGGCTCCCGATCCTGACACAACAGGACGGTACCGGCCGGGTCGATTTCTGCCCCCTCAATTTCACCGGGGTCGACCGGCTCCCCGGCAGCTCCCTGCTCGACCTCGACCGGCTCAATACCCTGCTCGACTCGATCAACCGGCTCTTCATCGCCGAAGCCTTCGACGAATGCCCGACCAGGGAGCGCCTTGCCATCGCCGAGGCCCTCCTTCTCGATCTCGACCCCACAGGAGACGCCCCATGAAACTGCTCGACAAGATCCTTGCGGCAAACAGCACCTTTGTCAAACCGGGGGCCTTCCCGCCGCTTCCCAAGGACCCGAAGCAGCAGTTCGCCATCTTCACCTGCATGGATACCCGGTTGGTGGAGTTCCTGGAGCCTGCCATGGGGATCAAGCGGGGGGACGCCAAGGTGATCAAGAACGCCGGCAACACCCTGGTCGACCCGCTCCACGGCGGGGTAATCCGGAGCCTGGTGGCGGCGATCTTCACCCTGGGCTCAGTGGATGCAGTGGCCCTCAAAAAGCGGATGGTGGCACGCGGCATCCCGGCCGCGACCATCGACGAACTGGTGCCCGACCTTGCCCAGTGGCTCGGCACCTTTGGCTGCCCCGAGGAAAACGTCTCGGACGTGGTCGCAAAGATCCGCCGTAACCCCCTCATCCCTCAAGACGTGCCGATCCATGGCCTGATCTTCTGCCCCACCGACGGCCACCTGGACGTGATCATCGACGGCTACGACAACCTCAGGCAGGAAACCGCATAGGGAGGGTTCATGCAGGCGATCATCAACGGCATACAGATGGCGTACGACGACACGGAAACCGGCCTGCCGCTGCTGCTCATCCACGGCTTCCCCCTCTGCCGCCGGATGTGGCGGCCGCAGTTCAACAAGCTCCCCCGGTCGGGCTACCGGGTGATCGCACCCGACCTGCGCGGCTTCGGCGAGAGCGACGCCCCCGAGGGGCCCTACAGCATGGATATTTTCGCCGACGACATGATTGCGCTGCTGGATTACCTGGAGATCGATCAGGCGGTGGTGGGAGGGATGTCCATGGGGGGTTACGTCCTGTTCAAC
>JACRPV010000164.1 GCA_016223015.1 Geobacter sp.
CAAAAATATACATAAGACCCACCTTATGGGCTGGCCTCATCCAAAAAGGACAATTGAAGATATTCTTTTTAAGGATATCTTTGTCATGCCCGGACTGATGACTATTAAAAAGGAATTCTTCGAGCGAATAGGCGGTTTTGATGAAAATCTGTCAGGTTATGAAGATGATGACCTTTTTCTGAGACTCTATGGAAATGGGCGTATTTTTTATCTGCCTCATGCAACATTACGTTGGCGGATCTATGGGGATAACTATAGCTTTTCCCACAGAATGCTGACAAGTCGTACGTATTACTGGAAGAAACTCTTAAGAGATTATACGGATAATGGCGTGAACCGATTTCGGGTGCATATGATCTCCCAACGGTTTTTCTTGGAATTCGTTGGCCAAGCCATATTTCAGAAAAATAATGGAAATGAGTTGTATAAAAAAAGTTTGGGCGGAGCGAAATCGATAATATCCTATCTCCCTGTAAGGCAGAACCTCATTTTTAGAGCCTCTTTCATATTGCCACCTAGTTGGCTGGTCTTCTTCCTTAGGTACCTAACCGGCCGGTAGCAATCGTATTTTCCTGAATTTCGTTCAACTTTCATTGTCGGTGTTATTGGGTACTTATGCTGCAGATACCTCTGATCCAACAATCGAACAAATCGCCTGTCCAGCCTGGGAATGCTGCTGTTTAGATGAACAGTGATGAGGTCTCAGTGAAGCTCCGCACAGACCGGATGCCGTGCCTGCACGATTTCCTGACCGAGATCCTGGCTGTAGTGGTGCTCTATCGACGCTCCTCCGCCGATGCGCCTACATTGCAGACTCTCGGAAACCTGCTCGCGACGTCCGGTACCCCTCTCGACCTCTTCATCCACGACAACAGCCCCGGTGCGCATCCTGCCGATGCGGCGGCAGCGCTGTTTCGCATCGAATATCACCACGATCCGACCAATCCGGGGGTGGCGCGGGCGTACAACAGGGGGGCGCAGCATGCCCGCGAGCGGGGCAAAAAATGGCTGCTGCTGTTGGATCAGGATACGTCGTTTCCCGTTGATGCTCTGCAGCGCTATGCCGATGCGGTTGCGGCGAACCCCGGAATCTCCCTTTTCGCCCCCAGGCTCTTTGCCGACGGGGTGCTCTGCTCCCCCTGTGCCTACGCTGCGGGGATCGGTCGCCATCTGCGGTCGGTTGATGTGGGGCCGATGCGATTGCAAGGCCGCGGTATCCTCAACAGCGGCATGCTGATTCGGCTTGACGCCTTCGAGGAGATCGGCGGCTTCGACGAGCGGATACCGCTCGATTTTGCCGATCACGACTTCTGCCGCCGCTTTGCCCGGCGGTTCGGGCAGGCGTATATTCTCGATATGGACTGCGGGCACGGCTTTTCCGACCGGGAGGATACTTCGCTGGCAAGCGCCCTTGCCCGCTTCGCCTTTTTCTGCCAGGGTGCGCGCAACAGCATCCGCACTCCGCTCGATCTTCTCACCCACCCTCTGGCCGCGCTGGCCCGCTGCATGCGGCTTTCCCTGCGCTACCGGACCTTCAGGTTCCTGCCCCTGCTGGTGCGGGGGATGATCGGCGGGACCGGCATATGAATCCGCGCATCTCCGTCTGCATGGCGACACATAACGGCGAACGCTTTATCTCGGCGCAGCTGGCGTCGATCCTGTCCCAACTGGCGCCATCCGACGAACTGATCGTCTCCGACGACGGCTCGACCGATGCTACGGTGAAGATCGTCCGGAGTCATGCCGATTCCCGGCTGCGGCTGCTGACCGGCAACGCCTTCTCCAGCCCGGTGCTGAACTTCGAGAACGCCCTCAGGCACGCATCCGGCGATATCATTGCCCTGTCGGACCAGGACGATGTCTGGCTCCCCAACAAGGTGGCGGTGATCCGCGAACTCTTCTCGGCTGCGCCGCAGCCGGTCTACCTGGTGGTGCTGGACGGCGAGGTCGTCGATGCGTCCGGGAACCTCCTCTTCCCCTCTCTCCTGGGGCGGCTGCGGCGGGCCGGGCCGGGGGTGCTGAAGAATATCGTCGACAACAGCTATATCGGCTGCAGCATGGCGTTTTCCC
>JACRPV010000165.1 GCA_016223015.1 Geobacter sp.
AAATCCCCAGGTCCGGCCTCTCAGAACGGGGTCGGAATAATCAGTTCTTGGTCTTGTCCACGATCTTCGAATTGCCGATCCAGGCCATCATGGAGCGAAGCCGTGCACCGACCTCCTCGATGGGGTGATCGGCTGCCTGACGACGCAGGGCATTGAAGACCGGCTTGTTGGCCTGGTTCTCCAGCATCCACTCACGGGCGAATTCGCCGTTCTGGATCTCGGTGAGGATCTGGCGCATCTCGTCCTTGGTATCTTCGGTGATGACGCGCGGTCCGCGGGTCAGGTCGCCGTATTCCGCGGTATTGGAGACCGAGTAGCGCATGTTGGCGATG
Source organism: Geobacter sp. (assembly GCA_016223015.1). Lineage (GTDB taxonomy): Bacteria > Desulfobacterota > Desulfuromonadia > Geobacterales > DSM-12255 > Geoanaerobacter. Next base: position 333 of record JACRPV010000165.1, read on the forward strand.
CCGCCTTCGTAGATCAGGTCGACGATCAGCTTGGTCTCGTGGAGACACTCGAAATACGCCATCTCGGGGGAGTAACCCGCTTCCACCAGGGTCTCGTAGCCGGCCTGGATGAGGGCGGTGATGCCGCCGCAGAGCACGGCCTGCTCACCGAACAGGTCGGTCTCGGTCTCTTCCTTGAAGGAGGTCTGGATGATGCCGGCGCGGCCGGCACCGATGGCGCATGCATAGGCCATGGCGATTTCCTTGGTGTTGCCGGCCGGATCGTGATGGATCGCGATCAGGGCGGGCACGCCGCCACCCTTCTGGTACTCGTGGCGCACCAGGTGGCCCGGACCCTTGGGGGCAACCATGAAGACGTTGACATCGCTACGCGGCACGATCTGGCCGTAATGGATGTTGAAGCCGTGGGCAAACATCAGGTAGGCGCCCTGCTTGAGGTTCGGAGCGATCGCTTCGCGATAGATGCCGCCCTGAAGCTCGTCCGGGAGCAGGATAACGATAATATCGGCATTAGCCGTTGCAGTACCGGCATCGGTAACCGTAAAACCGGCAGTCTCGGCCTTCTTGTAGTTGTCACTTCCCGGAAGCTCACCAACAATGACGTCGACGCCGCTCTCCTTGAGGTTGTTGGCGTGTGCATGTCCCTGGCTGCCATAACCGATGATGGCAATCTTCTTCCCCTTCAGTATCGCGGGGTTGCTGTCCTTCTCGTAATAGATCTGCATCGTCTTCCTCCCTTGTGTGTTGAACATCATCTATCGATCTTGCATCCGCCGGGCAATGCCACGATGCGGAGTCGATACCTGTTACCCTTTCCACCCCTTGGCGCCCCGGCCGATGGCCACCGGCCCGGTCCGGACCAGTTCCTTCAGGCCTAGCGGACGGAGCAGTTCGAGGATGGCGTCGATCTTGACCGGCGATCCGGTCGCCTCGATGGTGTAGGAGCGGGGTGTGACATCAATGATCTTGGCGCGGAAGATGTCGACGATCCGCAAAACCTCGGCGCGGCTCTCGTCTTCCGCGGTTACCTTGATCAGGGCCATCTCCCGGTCGATGGCGCTGCCATCGGTGAAATCGATGGCCTTGATGAGTTCGAGCAGCTGGTTGAGCTGCTTGGGGATCTGGCCCAGGATCTGGTCGTCCCCGCGGGTGACTATGGTCATCCGGGAGATCGTCTCGTCGTTGGTGGGTGCCACGGAGAGCGAATCAATGTTGAAGCCGCGGCCGGAAAAAAGGGCCGCAACCCGCGACAGCACCCCGAACTCATTCTCAACCAGCACGGAAATCGTATGCTTCATGAGGAATAACCTCCAATAAATTTTGTAGGGGCGGCCCTATGTGGC
>JACRPV010000166.1 GCA_016223015.1 Geobacter sp.
TCGACGCTGTCGGTGGCGTCCTCAATGCCTTTACCGGCCGCGAATATGTCTGTTACTATGCCAAGGTTCTCAGCACCCATCTCCCCAAGGCAATCGACCTTCTGGCTGACATTTTCCTCAATTCGGTCTTTGATGTCGATGAAATCGAAAAGGAACGAAAGGTCATTCTCCAGGAGATCGACATGCTGGAGGATACGCCCGACGATTTCATCCACGACCTCTTCTATCAGAACTTCTGGAAGGGGCACCCCCTTGGTCGCCCCATCATCGGCACGGAAGAGAGCGTGGCATCGCTGACCAGGGACTATCTGCTGTCGCACCGGCATGAGTCCTACTCGGCAGAAAACATCATCGTTGCCGCTGCCGGCAATCTGGACCACGATCAGCTGCTGCAGTTGGTGGGGGATGCCTTCAGTGTGGTGCCCCAAGGGAGACAGGCTGCCCTGGCACCGCTTCCTGTCCATGACCGGGGACTCTATCGCCATGAAAAAGAGCTGGAGCAGGTTCACCTCTGTCTTGGCACCTGTGCGCTGCCTCAGAATCATGGACGCCGCTTTGAGGCATACATTCTCAATGCCGTGCTTGTCGGGAGCATGAGTTCGCGTCTGTTCCAGGAGGTCAGGGAGAAACAGGGGCTTGCCTATTCCATCTATTCCTATCTGGCATCTCATTCGGACAGCGGTTCTCTGGCTGTATATGCCGGTACCAGCCAGGAGAAGGTGCCCCAGGTGATCGAGATCATCCTCAAGGAAATGAGGCGATTGAAGAGCGAGCCGCTCACCTTGAGCGAACTGGCGTCTGCCAAGGACCAGCTCAAGGGGAATATCCTCCTCTCCCTGGAAAGCAGTGATAACCGCATGTCCAAGCTCGCCAAGAACGAGGTCTATTTCGGCACCTATCAACCCCTGGAGGAAATCATGAGGGGGTTTGACCGGGTGACCTGCGAAAGCGTCCTGGAGATGAGCCGGCATCTGTTTGTCGACGACAGCCTCACCCTGGTGCTGCTGGGGAAGACGAACGCGGGGAATCTCTCTGTTGATGATCTGAAACTCTGAACCTCCCACACCATGCCCCACGTTACTCTACATATCAAGCGGCTCAGGGTCGAATCGACCAATCCGCTACCTGCGTACATGACACCGCATGCTGCAGGCATGGACCTCTATGCCGATATCGCGGCGGAATTGCTGCTTGCTCCCGGGGAGCGTGCCCTGGTGGGGACCGGTATTGCCATCGCACTGCCCGAAGGGTATGAAGCTCAGGTCAGGCCGAGAAGCGGCCTGGCGCTCAAGCATGGTATCACCATGCTGAATTCGCCCGGCACCATTGATGCCGATTACCGGGGAGAGATCGGCGTCATTGTCGTCAATCACGGTTCTGAGCCATTTACGATCAGAAACGGTGAGCGGATCGCGCAACTGGTTGTTGCACCGGTGGTCCGTGCCCAGCTCATCCAGGTCGACGAACTGAGCGAGACAGACCGGGGTGCGGGAGGGTTCGGCCACACCGGAAGGTAATGGCAAACCTCTATGTTTCAGACTGTTATGATGCAAAATCTGCAGTAGGGGGAGAGCTTCGTGAGAGACCCACGCGTTCGGCAACTGGCTGATGTGCTGGTCAATTATTCAACCCGAGTGAAAAAGGGTGACGTGGTTCTGATCAGCGCCAGCGGTTTCGAGGCTGCTCCCCTGGTGAAGGAGATCCACGCCCTCTGCATCGCCAGGGGAGCGAAGTATGTGGAATACGATTTCTCCCTTCCGGAGATCAATCGCCAATTCTACAATCTGGCCAGGAAAAGCCAGATCGATTATTTCCCCCAGCACAAGCTGGACTTCATGCAGCAGGTAACGGTATTCATCGCCATTTCGGCTGCGGACAACTCGATGGTTATGGCCAATGCCAATCAGGAGCATATGATAGCCCATGCCAGGGTCATGCGGCCGATCGTCGACTGCCGGGTCAAGAATACCCGCTGGGTCGTCACCCGCTATCCTACGCATGCCGGGGCGCAGGAGGCGAAGATGAGCCTCGACGAGTACGAGGAGTATCTCTTTGCCGCCTGTTGCATCGACTGGCAGGCAGAGTCGCGCAAGCAGGAACGGCTCAAGAAGCTGGTCGATCTGACCGAGCAGGTGCAGATCAAGGCGTCGGATACCGATCTCCGTTTCTGCATCAAGGGGATGCCCGGCATCAAGTGCGACGGTCGTTACAATATCCCTGACGGTGAGGTCTTTACGGCTCCGGTCAAGGATTCCGTGGAAGGATATATCACCTATAACTGCCCAACCATTTACCATGGTAAGGAGTTTTCCAATATCCGCCTGGAGTTTTCCGCGGGCAAGATCGTCAGGGCCACATCCCCGGGGATGGACGAGCAGCTCAACCGGATTCTCGATACCGATGAAGGTGCCCGCTATGTCGGCGAGTTCGCCATCGGGGTCAATCCGGCTATTCGTCGACCGATGCGGAACATCCTCTTTGACGAGAAGATATTCGGCTCCATCCATTTCACGCCGGGGCAATGTTACGACGAATGCGATAACGGCAATCGTTCGGCGGTCCATTGGGACATGGTAAAGCTCTTGGAGGGGGATGGGGAAATACTGTTCGACGGCGTCGTGATCCAGAAAGATGGCCGTTTCGTGCACAGCAGTCTGGTGTCGCTCAACCCCGGTGATTGAGATGATGATAGCCATCAATGCCGATAATCCCCAGCCTCGTCTTGTTGCGCGGGTCAAGGAGACCCTGGAGCGGGGTGGGGTCATTGCCTATCCCACTGATACGACCTATGGGATTGGCTGCAGCATCTTCAACAAGAAGGGAATCGAGCGGGTTTACCAATTGAAGCAGCGGGAAAAGCGGAAACCGTTCTCGTTCATCTGTTCCGAGTTGGCTGACGTGGCACGCTACGCCAAGGTGAGCAACTATGCCTTCAAGATCATGAAGCGTTATCTGCCGGGGGCGTATACCTTTGTCCTCGATGCGAGCAGCGTTGTCCCCGACCTGCTCCTGACCCGCCAGAAGACCGTCGGCATCCGTATTCCTGATAATCGGATATGCATCGCCATTGTCAGGGAACTGGGACATCCCATCATTACCACCAGCGCCAACCGTTCCGGTGAGGAGCCGATTGGCGACCCGAGCCTGATTGAGGCGGAACTGGGAAAACAGCTGGATCTGATCGTGGACGGCGGCGTATTGCCTGCCGATGTCAGTTCCATCGTGAGTCTCATCGGCGATCGCCCCGAAGTCTTGCGCGCCGGCGTGGGCGATATCAGCTGGTGTTCGTAACGGGATAGAGACATGCGTTCACGTCTGGTTAGAAAAGGATTCAACCTCCTCACTGCCGGTGTTGTGGTGACAACCCTTGTCACCTTTTATCCTGTCCTGGTTTCGGATCTTGTGCCATTCTCCGCCGGCCCGGCAAGTGTGATCTATTTCGGGTTTTTCTGGGGGAGCATGCTGGGGGGTGCAGGGACCATCATCACGGTTTTCGGCATGCTGCGTGCCGAAGAGCGCGGTCGGGCCGTGGGGCTGCGGGCCCCCGTTCTGGTCCTGATGGCGACACTGCTCGCCTTTGCCATCCTGGTCTGTCTCTCCCTGAACGGTGTCCCGATGAAGCAACCCCCTCTCAAGCCTGGCGAGACCATCACCATCTGAACATTTCCCGGCGCTGCCCGTTCCTTTAATTAATCTTGCAATTGACCGGACGATGGGGTATGAACAAACCGCGGCGGCGATCAGGGCGGGCGTGCAAATTTCCTTGACAACTCCTGTTGCATCACTATACTGAAGGGCTTTGAGCGCCAGGAGGCGATTACCCCGTGATTTTGAGGGTCAACGATATCACCGATACGGTGAAACGGCTGTCGGGCACCGAACAGCTGGCAGACTATCCGGCCCTGTCAGCACTGCAGGAAGAGGGCGTCTGCGAGTTTCTCTCCCCGTTGTCGCAGGAATTCAGCATTGTCAGGGAGTACGACCACATCAGGGTCGAGGGTGCGATAAGCACGAAGGTAACGATGGTCTGTGCCCGCTGTTTGACCACGTACCCCCTGGATCTGCGGTCGAGCTTTACCATCTTCTACTCCAAGGCAACTGCCGACCTGTCTCAGGACGAGGAGGTGGAGTTGTCCGAGAAGGAACTGATTTCGGCCACGTATTCAGGGGATGAGATTGACCTGGCCCCGGAAGTCGCCGAGCACGTTATTATTGAGCTTCCCCTCAAGCCGCTCTGCACAGACGCCTGCCGGGGTCTCTGCAGTATCTGCGGCATCGATCTCAATAGCAGCAGCTGTGACTGCACCGAACAGAAGGGGAGCTTGGCATTCAGTGTGTTGAAGAACCTCAAACTGGATAGATAAAAAGGAGATTCCGTATGGCAGTACCCAAGAAAAAGACATCCAAATCGCGTAAAAACATGAGAAGGGCGCACGACTTTCTGACCGCACCCGCTGCCGCAGTCTGTCCGCAGTGCAAAGCACCCAAGATGCCTCATCGTGCGTGCCCCTCCTGCGGCACTTACAAGGGGAAAGAAGTACTTAAGTCCGAAGACCTTTAACCATCATTACCTGAAAAGTCTAGGGCCACTATGAGAGTTGCAGTAGATGCAATGGGGGGAGACAACGCTCCGGGCGTTGAGGTGGAAGGAGCGGTCTGCGCTGCTCGCGAGTTCGGTATTGCCGTCACGCTGGTGGGGGATACCGATCGTATTCGCCAGGAACTGGACAAATACGACATTCGCGGTCTGGACCTTGCCATTCACCATGCCAGCGAGGTCGTGGGCATGCCGGCGGCAATGTGGATTGCAAACCGAACCATCTTGTCCATTTTGCCATCATGGGTGGCGTTTACGCCCGCTGTATCATGGATGTGGATGCTCCGCGGATCGGGCTGTTGTCCAATGGCGAGGAAGAGAGCAAGGGGAATGAGCTGACCCGCGAGACCAATGTCATTCTCAAGCAGGCACCCCTCAATTACGTTGGTTACGTCGAGGGGCGCGACATCTTCAGCGGTGTCGTGGATGTGGTTGTATGTGACGGTTTTGTCGGCAATGTGGTGCTGAAGCTTTCCGAAGGGCTGGCAGAAGCAGTGGGGAAAATGCTCAAGGAGGAGATTCTCAAGAGCTTCCTCCCCAAGGTAGGGTTCCTGCTTGCACGCCCCGCTTTCCAGAATTTCATGAAAAAGGTCGACTATGCCGAATACGGAGGTGCCCCTCTCTTGGGTATCGATGGTGTCGGCATGATCTGTCATGGCGGCTCGAATACCAAGGCAATCAAGAATGCCATTCGCTTTGCTCACGAATACGCCCAGCGCGCTGAAAGACGCTGCCGCCAACTAGGCATGGGTGAGGCGCATGATACGGGCAAAGATCCTCGGTACCGGCTCGGCAGTTCCCGACACGGTGCTGACAAATTGTGACCTTGAACGTCGTGTAGACACTTCCGATGAATGGATTACCAGTCGCACCGGTATCAAGGAACGGCGTATAGCCGCTGACGGCGAGTTCACCTCGACGTTTGCCACCAGGGCGGCGACACGTGCTCTCGAAATGGCCGGGGTGACTGCCGAAGAGATCGACCTGATCATCGTTGCCACCGTAACCCCTGATTTTCCCTTTCCTGCCACTGCCTGCCTGGTGCAGAATAACCTCAAAGCTTCCCGTGCTGCTGCCTTCGATGTTTCTGCCGCCTGCTCCGGCTTTCTCTACGGGATCTCCATCACGGAAAAGATGATCGCCACCGGTTCCATCCGCAAGGGTCTGGTGATCGGCGCCGAGGTTCTTTCCCGGATCGTCGACTGGTCGGACCGGAACACCTGCTGTCTGTTCGGTGACGGTGCCGGTGCCGTCGTGGTCGGCTCGGGAGACGATGGGACGGGGATCCTCTCGACGCACATCCACAGTGACGGCAGCTATTGGGAGCTTCTCCACCAGCCGGCCTGTGGCAATAGGACGCCGGCGAGCCAGAAGGTTGTCGATGATCGTCTCGCCCATATCAGGATGCAGGGGAATGACGTCTTCAAGCTTGCGGTGCGGGCTATGGATGATGTCGCGCATGAAGCGCTGCATGCCAATGGCCTCACGCTCGCCGACCTGGATCTCTTGATACCGCATCAGGCCAACCGGCGGATCATCGATGCCATCGGTAAACGCCTGGGACTCCCTGAAGAGAAGGTCTTCGTTAATGTCCATAAATACGGGAATACCTCTGCGGCATCCATCCCAATCGCCCTTGATGAAGCCAACCGGACAGGCGCGCTGCAGCCAGGGAACCTGGTTCTCTTTGATGCCTTCGGGGGAGGTCTTACCTGGGGAGCCGTGCTGGTACGCTGGTAGAACGAACGTGAAAGGATGAATATGGGCAAGAAGGCTTTCATTTTCCCCGGTCAGGGATCGCAGTATGCCGGCATGGGCAAGGAGCTGGCGGATTCCTTTCCGGTTGCCAGGGAGGTGTTTCGCGAAGCCGATGATGCCCTGGGCTTCAAACTCTCCGAACTCTGTTTTAACGGACCTGAAGAAGCACTGAAGTTGACCACCAACACCCAGCCCGCTATCCTCGCCACGAGCGTGGCGGCGCTACGGGTTGTACAGTCTGAAAAGGGCCTGGTTCCGGATTTCCTGGCAGGGCATTCCCTGGGCGAATACTCGGCCCTGGTGGCAGCCGGTGCGCTGCAATTTGCCGATGCAGTCCGCACGGTGCGCGCTCGTGGTGCATACATGCAGGATGCCGTCCCCGTAGGTACCGGTGCCATGGCAGCGCGGCGGTCAATCGTGCCATCGAGATCGCAAAGGAGAGAGGCTTTCGCAAGGCAATGCTGTTGCCGGTAAGTGCACCTTTCCATTGTTCCCTCATGGTCCCTGCCGGCGAACGGCTTGCCGAGACGCTCGCCAATATCAGCGTCGGTGCACTGGCCCGGCCGGTGGTCACCAACGTGGAAGCCGGGCCGAACCAGGACAGCAGCCGAGTCAAAGAGCTGCTGGTGCGGCAGGTGAGCGCTCCGGTCCGCTGGGAGGATTCGGTGCGCACGATGGTGGCACTGGGGGTGACGGAGTTTGTGGAAATCGGCCCCGGCAAGGTTCTTTCCGGCCTGGTCAAGCGTATCACCAAAGAGGTTTCAACGGCTAACGTGGAAGACGGAGCAACGCTGCAGGCTCTGTAAGCCCCTGTAGAATTACGTGGAAAGGAGTACGCAATGCCCAAAGGAAAAGTAGCAGTCATTACCGGTGCATCGCGCGGGATCGGTCGCAGCATTGCCCTGGCCCTGGCAGCGGAAGGGGCAAAAATCGTTGCTGTCGACGTTGATCAGGCAGCAACAGAGGCAATGGTTGCAGAGGTCAGGCAACTGGGCGTGGAAGCGATCGCCGTCGTCGGAAACGTAACGGTTGCCGTGGATACGGAAAAGATGATAGATGCCGCCGTAGCAGCCTTCGGCAGGGTGGATATCCTGGTGAACAACGCCGGCATCACCAGGGATGGCCTCCTGCTCAGGATGAAGGAGGAAGACTGGGACGCAGTCCTCAACGTCAACCTCAAAGGGGCATTCCTCTGTACCCGTGCCGTAGCAAAGGTGATGACCAAGCAGCGTTTCGGCAGGATCATCAATATCGCCTCGGTAGTCGGGCAGATGGGGAACGTCGGACAGGCCAATTATTGTGCCAGCAAGGCCGGGCTGATGGGCCTCACCAAGTCCAACGCACGCGAGCTGGCGAAGCGGAACATCACGGTGAACGCCGTGGCTCCCGGTTTCATTGCCACGGCAATGACGGATGCCCTGCCAGAAAAGGTCCGGGACGAACTGACTGCGCAGATACCTCTGGAGCGGCTCGGCACACCGGAGGATATTGCGAATGCCGTAGTATTCCTTGCTGCCGAACGTTCCGGGTATGTCACCGGGCAGGTGCTGGCAGTTAACGGCGGCATGTACATGTAAAAATCTCGTTTGCAATTTTGGTGATTCATGCTATGAAGCATTGACACACACGCACACACTGCCTGAAAAGGTAATATAACCAACGGAGGTAAGAGGAATGTCAACAATAGAAAAACGAGTCAAGGAAATAGTCGCTGAACAGCTTGGGGTTGACGAGTCCCAGGTCACCAACGAGGCATCGTTCATGGACGATCTCGGCGCCGATTCCCTTGATACCGTGGAACTGGTCATGGCCCTCGAAGAAGAGTTCGATATCGAAATCTCCGACGAGAATGCCGAAAAGATCCAGACGGTTCAGGATGCCGTTGACTATATCACCGAGCACACCTAACAGATCGCTACAAAGGGGAGTAACCTCCCCTTTTTCGGGGTGCCCCTGTGGCACCCTTTCATTTGGTAAACCGGGAGAAACTGTTTATGAGAAGAGTTGTGGTGACGGGAGTCGGCGTTGTCTCCCCGCTGGGGACTGGTAACGACGCCAACTGGGCCGCCCTGACCGCGGGCCGTTCGGGAATTGCCTCCATAACCAGATTTGACGCTTCGGAGTTTCCGGTGAAGATTGCCGGAGAGGTGAAGGACTTCAATCCTGAAGATTTTATCGACAAGAAAGAGGTCAAGAAGATGGACCTCTTTATCCAGTATTCCATGGCAGCGGCACAGTTTGCCATGGCTGATTCCGGCCTGGTGATTGACGAAAGCAATGC
>JACRPV010000114.1:0-1012 GCA_016223015.1 Geobacter sp.
GCTGGTATACTCGTCAAGGTTGGTGCGAAGGGACGGAGAACGCCTCTCGAAGAGATTAGTCCATCGGGTTCAAATCCATTGACCGGAGCGGACGCCGGATCAAATCGTTCTCTCTGACGCCAGGCGGCACGGACAGCAGGATGAGGACTCGATTTCCGCCCTTGAGGTGACGCAGGAGATCAGGGCCGGGAAATACACCCTTAATGATTTTAACTTTGAAACCCCCGCAGCCAATCTCATGGTAGAAGTCCCTGCGAAACAGACCGTGGGGCCGGGCGAGCGGGAGGTATACGATTATCCCGGCAGGTACGACAAGAGGGCGGAGGGGGACGGCGTCGCCAAGGTTCGCATGCAGGAAGAAGAGGCTGCGATCACCGTTATAAACGGTTCAGGCAATTGCAGGGCCTTTACAAGCGGCTGCCGGTTTACTCTTCAGGGTTATTCCCGCGATGACATGAATGAAAAGGATTACGTCATTACCTCGATCCGGCATGACGCAAAGCAGGAATACGCATCAGGCGAGACGGAGACCGAGCTTGCTTATGTAAATAATTTTACCTGCATCCCTTTTGACGTGCCGTACAGGCCGCTGCGCAAAACCCCTAAACCCGTGGTGCGCGGCTCACAGACCGCTATTGTTGTAGGCCCCTCCGGCGAGGAGATTTATACTGACAAATACGGCAGGATAAAGGTGCAGTTTCACTGGGACAGGGAAGGCAAGAATGATGAAAACAGCTCCTGCTGGATCCGGGTAGCTCAAGTGTGGGCAGGCACGGGATGGGGCGCAATGTTCATTCCGAGAATCGGGCATGAAGTGATCGTAGATTTCCTTGAAGGCGACCCGGACAAACCGATTATCACAGGCCGGGTTTATCACGGCACGAACAATCCGCCTTACAAGCTCCCGGACGAAAAGACCAAAAGCACGATAAAGACAAACTCATCCCCCGGCGGAGGCGGATTTAACGAGATCAGGTTCGAGGATAAAAAGCATGAAGAGCAAATATTCATA
>JACRPV010000114.1:1037-1698 GCA_016223015.1 Geobacter sp.
TGCCGAAAGGGACCAGCACAATCGAGTCAAGTATGATTCACGCGAGTGGATAGGCTTAAATCGTCATTTAGTAGTAAAAAATGAACAAATCGAATTGGTTGAAAGCAATAAGCACCTTACTGTAAAAGGCGATCATAATGAAAAAGTTGAAGGCACTATATCGATCAAAGCGAGTACGGATATACAGGAGAAGACCGACCAGAAGTACGCTCTTGATGCCGGACAGGAGATCCACCTGAAAGCCGGAATGAATATTGTTCTTGAGGCCGGGGTCAAGATTTCAATCTCCGCCGGCGGCAGTTTCATCACTCTTGGCTCTTCAGGTATTGATATTTCAGGGGCAAAGGTGAATCTCAATAGCGGCGGCTCGCCGGTAGCAGGATCGGGATGCTCTCCTCAAGCGCCGAAATTACCGGACGAAGCAGACGTAGCAAACCCGGGGGGGCAGCCTCAGACTCAATCTGCTCAGGCGCAGACGCTTAAAAGCGCAGCAAAATCCGGCACGCCGTTCTGCGCCACGTGAAAGCATTAACGGCGAAGCCCGTGAGGCTTCAGGAAAGATAATGAAGACATTTTTGAAATTATTAAGGATTAATTAATGCCGTACACACAAAATTTACAGAAGGTCGTCAATCACCTGTTTAATCCCGTTGAAGGGTAG
>JACRPV010000115.1 GCA_016223015.1 Geobacter sp.
GCTGGAGAAGTGGGCTGCAGAAGGTGGCCGCAAGCTCTCCTAAGTCGTACGAGATGTTGCAGGAACGTAAAAAGGGGAGGTGCCGCGGCACCTCCCCTTTTTACTAACGGGAGGGGAAATGGGTGTTGGTGATCCTCGATCACGGCATGGCCGTGGGGCGGTTATTCGCCGAACACCTGGGCCGAGAAGATGTAGATGTCCGTATTCTCTTTCCAGTCATCGCGACCCATTCCTGCCTTGAGAGCTGTCTGCTGGAGGAAGGCGTCCCGATCCCAGCCGTATTCGGTTGCCACCTGCGGTAGGAGTACGCCACGGTGGAAGTTGCGTTCGAGATAGATGCCATGGGTTCCTACTTCGATTTCCTCGATGCTGGCGATCTTCTGCAAGGGGGAAAGGACCGATATCTCCACCGTAAAATCTGACAGGTCCTGCTTTTTCATCGGGTAAAAGCGAGGGTCTTTGGTCGCTGCGGCGACAGCCATTTCCTGAACCAGTTGTATCAACGGCTTGTCGGAGATGAAGTTTCCGATACAGCCCCTGAGCTTTCCGTTCATTTTGATGCTGACAAAACACCCCTGGAGCGACAGCAGGTTCTCTGCCGCAACCTCGCGGTTCTGTACTGACCCTGTGGTGATAAATGATACGATCGCTTCCCGGGCAGTTTCCAGGAGCAGTCGTTGCTCTGTCTGTTTCAGTTGATGCTGCATGCTGTACCTCCGCAGATGGTTGCTAAGGGTGTGCTAATGTACTATATTGGGAGGACCTTTGACAAGTGATACCTTACGGGATGGGAGGTCGTCATGATAAGACGCTTTAAAGTGCTGGTAGGCGGTGAGTGGCTGGGAGACGCCTGCCGTGGAATCGAAGTGCTGAACCCCTATGACGACTCGGTGATCGGTATCGTTCCCGAGGCAGCGCCCGATGATGTGGAGCGGGCCGTCATTGCTGCACGGGCAGGGTATCAAGCCATGGCACAGTTGCCTGCCTATAAACGGGCTGAAATCCTGGCCCGTACGGCTTCTTTCATAGCACGCGACCGGGAGGAAATTGCTGCCATCATCGCCCAGGAAGCCGGGAAATCCTGGCGATACGCCCTTTCCGAGGCGGACCGGAGCGCCGAGACCTTTTCCTTTGCTGCCCATGAAGCGAAAAACGCCCATGGAGAACTTGTCCCCATGGATGCCTCGCCAGTTTCCGCCGGTAGATTCGGCTATTATCTCCGCGAGCCGATCGGTGTTATCGGCGCCATTACCCCCTTCAATTTTCCGTTGAACCTGGTTGCGCACAAGGTCGCCCCGGCTTTGGCAGCGGGAAATGCCATTATCCTCAAGCCTGCGACCAAGACGCCTCTCTCCTCGATCAAGTTGGCGCAACTGCTTGAAGAGGCAGGTCTTCCTGCCGGCGGAATCAACCTCGTCATCGGTAGTGGGTCCACAGTGGGAAACCGGCTGGTCGAGGACGAGCGGCTCGCCATGATCACCTTCACCGGCAGTCCTCCGGTGGGGCGTGCCATAAAATCCCGCGCCGGTCTGAAGCGGGTTACTCTGGAACTCGGTTCCAATTCGCCGACAATCATCGAAGAGGATGGCGATGTGGAAAAGGCGGTCTCCCGCTGCGTTGTGGGGAGTTTTGCCAATTCCGGACAGGTCTGCATCTCCGTGCAGAGGATCTTCGTTCACCAGAGCCGATATGATGAATTCGTTGGCAAGTTTGTCGCGGCAACGAACATGCTGAAGGTCGGGAACCCGATGGACAAGGAGTGCGATATCGGCCCGATGATCTCCCGTGAAGAGCTCGACAGGGCGGTTGCATGGCTTGAAGAAGCCAAGGCAGCCGGAGCCCGCATCGCAGCGGGAGGGAAGGTACACGGAAATTGTCTTGAACCTACCATCCTGGTCGATGTAACCCCGGAAATGAAGGTAATGTGCTCGGAGGTCTTTGCGCCAATCGTTTCGGTTGTTTCTTATCGCGATTTCGATCAGGCCCTGGCCCTGGCCGATGATTCGGTTTACGGGCTGCAGGCCGGCATCTATACCAGCGATATCAGCAAGGCGTTCAAGGCCATTCGTCGGCTTGACGTGGGCGGAGTGATCATTAACGACGTACCGACCTTCCGGGTTGATCACATGCCGTACGGAGGCAATAAGGAAAGCGGGCTTGGCCGCGAGGGGATAAAGTTTGCCCTGGAGGAGATGACCAATATCAAGATGGTCTGTATAAATGTTTAATGAGAGATGATTTTCCAATTTGTGCTGTTTGGATGAATATTTTTTTAGCTGTATGCCGTATACACTTTGTAACTTGTTGAAATAGCAATATGAAAAAATGAAAATGGCCAGTAAAAAAGTCTTGACATTTGCGGCGAAGATAGTATATTTCGCTGTCGTTGAGCATAGAAAAGCCATGCGCTGTGCGCGAGAATGGTATTCAAAAAAGAAAAGAGGTGAAAACGTCCATGAAAAAAATGATCTCCCTTGCTCTTTGCCTTTCTCTGGCTCTGGCGTTCACCGCCGGCTGCAAGAAGAAGGAAGAAGCTCCGGCTCCGGCACCGGCTCCGGCTGCTGAGGCTCCGAAGGCCCCTGAGGCCCAGAAGCCGATGTCTTCTGCTCAGGCTCCGGCCGCTCCGGCTGCTCCGGCCGAGAAGCACTAAGCATCAGGTTTCCTTTTTTGGGAACACAATGGCCTGCAGATATCCTCTGCAGGCCATTTCTTTTGCCAGAAACACCTTGACATGCACTTTTCAAGAGTGTTATAAAAAACGACTCCGTGCAAAGGCCGGAGAGTTTTTCCGAGGGAGGCACCATGGAAAGGACATTCGCAATAATCAAGCCCGACGCGGTTGAGCGCAACCTCGCCGGCAAGATCCTCACCAAGATCGAAGAGGCCGGTTTCAGGATTGTCGGCTTGAAGAAGATCCATCTCAGCAAGGCTCAGGCAGAAGGGTTCTATTACGTTCACAAAGAGCGGCCGTTTTTCGGCGATCTCTGTACCTTCATGTCTCGCAGTCCCGTGATGGTCATGGTACTCGAAAAAGAGAACGCCATTGCCGCCTGGCGGACCCTCATGGGCGCTACCAATCCTGCCAACGCAGAGCCTGGAACCATCCGCAAGGAATTTGCCAAAAACATCGAAGAAAACTCGGCGCACGGTTCCGATGCCCCTGAAACGGCGGCATTTGAAATCCCCTATTTCTTCAGTGCACTGGAACTGGTCTGAGACACTTTTCGGAACAGCGAGCAACAACAAGCCCTCTCACTCCAGAGGGCTTTTTTTATAGGTATGGCTATGCCGGATAAGATCGATATAAAGAATTACTCCCTTGACGAACTGGAGAAGCTGCTTGCCGGCAGGGGGAAGGAGCGTTTCCGGGCGACGCAGATTTTCAAGTGGCTCTATCAGCGCGACGCCGTCTCCTTTGGCGATATGACCAACCTTTCCCGTGAGTTGCGCCAGGAACTGGATGAAACGGCCTTTGTCAGCAACCTGACACCTTCGGCAGTGGAGGTGGGGAACGACGGCACGCGAAAATACCTGTTCGACCTGGGGGATGGCAATGCCGTTGAATCGGTTCTCATTCCGGATGAGGGACGAAACACCCTTTGTATATCATCCCAGGCAGGATGCGCCATGGCGTGCAAATTCTGTCTCACCGGCACGTTCAAGCTGACGCGGAACCTCACCACCGCCGAGATCGTCAACCAGGTCTGTGCGGTGCGCCGTGACGCGGAAATACGCAATATCGTCTTCATGGGGATGGGGGAACCGTTGCATAACCTGGATAACGTGATCAGGGCTGTCCGGATACTCGTCGACGGGAATGGGCTCCAGTTTTCCAACCGGCGGGTGACTGTTTCTACCTGTGGTCTGGTGCCGGAGATGGCGGTTCTCGGCCGAGAAGTCATCGTCAATCTTGCCGTATCCCTGAATGCCACCACCGATGCGCAGCGCGACCAGTTGATGCCGATCAACCGCAGATATCCTCTGGCCGACCTCATGCAGGCCTGTCGCGAATTTCCGCTGCCTTCGCGCCGGAAGATCACCTTCGAATACGTGATGATCGGCGGGCTCAACGATACGCTGGAGGATGCACGGCGGCTTCTGCGCCTCATTGCCGATATTCCCCACAAGGTGAACCTGATCCCCTTCAACGAGCATGAGGGGTGCGCTTTCACTACGCCGACTCGGGCAGCGATTGATGCATTCCATCGGTATCTCATCGATCGTAACGTTACGGTCATCACCCGTGAGAGCCGGGGAGGGGATATATCCGCTGCCTGTGGCCAGTTGAGGGGCAAGCTGAACGGGGTCTGAACCGGCTGTCTGTAATGAAAAGCGTAAGCAATAAGAAAACCCGCCGGGAGTGTCCGGCGGGTCCTCTTATTGCGGGATGGCAGGCGTTAGCCTGGAGGGCACCATGTCACTGTTTTGACGTGCAGTTGCCGGAATTTGCTAATAAAGATATGTAGGGGGGCGACGATAAGTGGCCTATAGAGACATGCAAGGAGACGAATATGCGGTACAAAATACTTGCTGACCACTTTACCACCAATTGCATGGCAGTGCTGACCATCGGGGGGTGTCTCCTCTGGCTCTGCCTGTCGGGCTATGTTGGCGGGGCGCGGCTGGAACTGGCCGGGGTCATCGCGGTTTCCATGCTCTTGATGTATTATCTGCTCGGGTACATGGAGCGGACGGCACGGCTCCGGCAGATGAAGCGGAACTGGGAAATGGCCGGCGAAAAGGTGCAGCTTATGGAAAGCATCAACCGACTGGAAGAGGGGCATCTGGCGACGATCCAGGCCATCGCCGCTGCCCTTGATGCCAACGATACCTACGCAAATGGCCATGCCGACAGGGTTGCCGGTTTTGCCGTGAAGATCGGCAAGGCCATGGGGCTCTGTCAGGATGAACTCGACGCGCTGGAGCGGG
This sequence comes from Geobacter sp., assembly GCA_016223015.1. Lineage (GTDB taxonomy): Bacteria > Desulfobacterota > Desulfuromonadia > Geobacterales > DSM-12255 > Geoanaerobacter. The sequence goes on from JACRPV010000115.1 coordinate 4,930, forward strand.
CGGCTCTTTTGCACGACATCGGTAAAATTTTTGTGCAGGATCATATCTGGCGGAAGGAAGGGCCGCTCACCGCCGAGGAGCAGGCGCAGATCCGTCAATATCCCGTCCTCGGAGCCGAGATCATCGACTCCATCAAGCCGCTCAAGCTTGAGGCGCAGGCGGTTCTGCATCATCACGAGCGTTTTGACGGCTCCGGGTATCCCTACGGGCTGAAGGGGTTGGCAATTCCGCTGGAAGCCCGTATCCTGGCCGTTGCGGACGCCTTTGACGCGATGACATCCGAACGGCCCTTCCGGAGCGCCCTCCTGATGCGAGAGGCCCTGGAAGAGCTCTATTCCAACGCCGGCAATCAGTTCGACCCGCGGGTGGTGGAGGCATTCCTCACGGTTCTCGACGATATCTCGCGTGAGACAGAGGTCATGAGCTTCTCCCAGAAGCGTTTTGGCGCCCGGCTCTACAGCATGGTTGGGAACTGTTGAGGTAAGAAGAGCTGTTTGGAAAGGTAGATGGCGGGGTGGTCGCGGACCACCCCGTTTTTTTGTTTCCCGAACCCTGCCACATCCCCTTCAGCCCCCTGCCAGAGCGGGCTTTCGCCCCCCTTTTTACTTGACATAACAGGATGATATGGTCTATGTTGCCAGTTTGTTGAAGCGGGCGGGAAGCGACTTCCCGCAACTTGGCGAGGAGTGCACATGGAAGAGTTGAGTGAGCTGTTGCTGCAGAGGAGACGCAAGGTTGATGCACTCTGGGAGGCCGGAATCAATCCCTATCCCAACGACTTCAAGGCGGCCCATACGTCTGCCGACCTGTTTGCCGCATTTGGCGGCGTGCAGGAGATCCCGGAGCAGGCAGCCACCTTTACCATAGCTGGACGGATCATTGCCCGTCGTTCCTTTGGCAAGGCCGCATTTATCCAGGTTCAGGACCGCAAGGGGCGGATGCAGCTCTACGTCCGCAAGGACACCCTGGGGGATGAGGCCTTTGCCACGTTCGACTCGTTCGATATCGGCGATATCGTCGGCGCCTCGGGGTGGCCGTTCAGGACCAAGACCGGCGAGCTGTCGCTCCATGTCACCGAGATCAGGCTGCTGACCAAATCGTTTCTCCCCCTTCCCGAAAAATTCCATGGCCTCACCGACGTCGAGACGCGCTATCGGCAGCGGTATGTCGATCTGATCGTCAATCCGGAGGTTCGTGAGGTCTTTGTCAAGCGTTCCCGCATTATCAACCTGATCCGTGAATTCATGGTGGGGCATGATTTCCTTGAGGTCGAGACTCCCATGATGCAACCGATCCCCGGTGGTGCCACGGCTCGTCCCTTTGTCACGCATCACAACGCACTGGACATGCAGCTCTATCTGCGCATCGCTCCCGAGCTGTATCTCAAGCGATTGCTGGTGGGGGGCTTTGACCGGGTATTCGAGATCAATCGCAATTTCCGCAACGAAGGGATCTCCATCAGGCACAATCCCGAATTCACCATGATGGAGTTCTACCGCGCCTATGCGACCTTCGAGGATCTGATGGACTTTACCGAGGATCTCCTCTGTCACGTCGCGCAGGAGCTTCTGGGGTCGCTGGATGTGGCATACCAGGGGCAGACCATCAGCTTTGCGCGCCCCTGGAAGCGGTTGACGGTGCAGGAGGCAATCCTGGAGTATGGCGACATCGACGCCAAGGCGCTGCAGGACAGGGATCTCGCCTATGCCTATGCCCAGAGCATCGGGCTCGATCTTCCCGAGGATATCGGCTATGGCAAGCTCGTCACCGAGATATTCGAGGAGGTAGCCGAGACGAAACTGATCCAGCCGACCTTCATCACCGCCTATCCCACCGAGGTGTCGCCTCTGTCCCGCAAGAGCGACCTCGATCCCGAAATCGTCGACCGTTTTGAGCTCTTCATTGCCGGACGTGAGCTTGCCAATGCCTTTTCCGAGTTGAACGATCCCGTTGACCAGAAGGAGCGGTTCCTGGCCCAGGTTGCGGCCAAGGACAAGGGTGACGAGGA
>JACRPV010000106.1 GCA_016223015.1 Geobacter sp.
TCTCGGCGGGTGTCGTCTCGTTCCTCTTGTGGCGGAATCATCCCAAGACAAACGACAGGGAGAGTATTGAGCTCTTCAAAGAGGTCGTTGCCATCGTCAGACAGGACTACGTAGAAGAGGTCAACCCCAAAAAGCTCATGGAGAGCGCCATAGCGGGGATGCTCGCCTCGCTCGACCCGCACAGCGCCTACATGCCTGCAGATTCATTCAAAGAGATGAGGATACAGATGTCCGGGGAATTCGGCGGGCTCGGTATCGAGATATCCCTCAAGGACAACAGGCTGACCGTCATTTCGCCCATCGAGGATACCCCCGCATTCCGCGCAGGCATCAAGGCAAACGACTATATCTTCAAGATCGATGACAAACCGACTCGCGGGCTCTCCATAACCGATGCGGTGAGCCGGATGCGGGGAGAAAAAGGGACGCGCGTCACCCTGACCATCCTGCGCGAAGGGAGCCCGAAACCACTGATTTTCCATCTAACTCGCGACATCATCAAGACCATGAGCCTCAAGTCCCGCACCCTTGAGCCCGGTTTCGGCTATATCCGCCTCGCCCATTTCCAGGAGACAACCGGCCCCGAATTCACCAAGGCCCTCAAATCGTTGCACGAACAGAACGGCGGTACCGTCAAGGGATTGATCATCGACCTGCGGAACAACCCCGGTGGGTTGCTCAACCAGGCCGTAGAGGTTGCCGACCACTTTATCGGCGAGGGCTTCGGCAATGGCCTGGTGGTCTATACCGAAGGGCGGATACCGACATCACGCATGAAACTGACCACGAAGATCGGTGAAAAGGAGCCGCGCTACCCGATCGTCGTGCTCATCAACGGCGGCAGCGCCAGTGCCGCGGAGATTCTCGCCGGGGCCTTCCAGGATCATCATCGGGCAGTCATCCTGGGAACCCAGAGTTTCGGCAAGGGCTCGGTACAGTCGGTCATCCCCCTGCGCGACAAGGCAGGGCTCAAACTGACGACTGCCCGCTATTACACCCCCAGCGGCCGATCCATCCAGGCCAAGGGGATCACGCCCGATATCATCGTCAACCAGATAGACATGTCAAAAGCCGTGGAACAGCCCGACAACCATCTCAGGGAAAACGACCTTGAGGGGAAGATTGCTCCCACCACTTCCGGACATCCTGCTCCCGCAGTCAGCAAACCCCTGTTGGAGGGGCCGGAAACAAAGAAGACCCCGCTCAGGGAAGTGCACGGGCCGGTCCTTTTCGGCGACCTGAAGAACGACTACCAGCTTTCGCGTGCTATGGAGCTCCTGCACGGGCTCGACTTGATGGCTAAGCGTTCTTTGCCCGGTCGGTAGCCCTCTGCCCGGAAACGGCGCACCGCAGCCGGCACCGGGTTTGAACAGCCGTGTGCAGAAA
>JACRPV010000133.1 GCA_016223015.1 Geobacter sp.
AAACGCTCAAAAAAGAGTTGCCGGTCATGATCATCGTTGAATATGTCGCGCCGCTCGATCCCACGAACGATAACGTGTTGGAGAAGGCCGGCAATGTCAAGTCGGGCTAGGCGTGGCATGGGCAAAATGTACCATCATGGCAACCAGTGTCAATAGAAAAATAACAAGCAGCGTCCCCCTTGGCCATTCATCAATAGAAAAATAACAAGCAGCGTCCCCCTTGGTGAATTCCTTCGCAGCTTAAAAACTCTTTCCAATCCGTAACCAGTCTCAGCAGTGTCCGGCCCTTTATTGCGGTCAACGGCTTCGGAGCTAACCGGCCGCCTTTTTTTTGGCGGTCCGAGTTGAGCGACAGGTTCGACCTTCTTTTTGAGATTCCGTAACAAGCCGCAACTCAAGACGACAACCAAGTGCGTGAGCGTACTTCTGCAATGTGGCTAACGATGGAGAGTGTTTTCCCCTGCCGGATTCAAGACGGGCTACAGCAGACTGAGTTGTGCCGATGCGTTCTGCAACTTCAGCCTGCGTGACGCCTGCTGCGGCACGAGCCTTGAGAAATTCGTCAAGAAATTGGAACTCCTCGTCCAGTCGATCGTATTCAGCTTTTACGTCTGCACTCTCAAGGGCACGAGCTTTAAGTACTTTATGAGTGAGCATTTTTGAACTCCTTCATTCTTCGCCGAGCTGTTTCAAGTTCTCTCGACGGGGTCTTGTCTGTTTTCTTGATAAATTGATGCAGCATCACGATTTTACGGCCAACCATCGTGCAGTACAACACGCGCGCGATTCCCTCAGCAGCCTTCAATCGTAATTCAAATAGTCCGTCACCCATTGCACGGGTGTGCGGCATGCCGAGGTCCGGACCGTAGACCTCCATCTTGTCGGCATATCGGAGATAGCGACCGATAAAGCCTGCCGGCATTGCAAGGATCTCTTGTTGAACTGAATCGCTGTAGTAGGTGATTGTCCAATTCATGGTTGCAGTATAGCGTATTTGCTATAAAAGATCTATGTGATTATTTGTGATCTTATTGTGGCCGAACGGGTTGCCGCTGAGCCGTGAGGGTCAGCGAATCGGCTCCAGTGGCGTGTTTTGACTTGCTTCATTATTACAATCTTAGCAGTCTCACGCTTTAGCCGGCTTTGCGAGGTTAGCTGCTACAAGAAAGCCCGGCCGGAGGCGATCCGGACGGGCTTCTTTACGTCGATGGGCAATGGCGGGAGGTCTAGAACTTCACCCTCAATCCGACCGCCACGTTGTGGCTTTCCAGCTTCAGGTCGGTGGTGCGGGAGATATCCTTGTCGAAGGTGGCCTTGGAGGTGCCGAAGTAGCGGTAGCCCACATCCAGGGAGAGCTTCCGGTTGAGGGCGATCTCCACGCCGGCGCCGGCCTGGTAGGCAAGGACGGTGTCGTTGCCTTCGGAGTAGAGGAAATCCCGCGATCCGGTACTGGCGCTTGTGCCGTAGGTGTCGCTGAGATTCAGGACGGCCAGGCCGAGCCCTCCACCGAAATAGGGGGTGACCGGGGTGTCGTTGTGCAGGTCGAAGAAGGCATTGCCCATCATGGCCAGAGCCCCCAGGTTGCCGTCCATATTGTGGTAAGAGTCGCCGGTGTCCCTGTCGACGACGGATTTTATCTCGGCATGCCGGTAGGAGAGCTCTCCCTCGACACGGACATAACCGAAGTCGTAACCGCCGGTGCCTCCCACGAAGATGCAAGTGTTAAGGGTGCCATAGTCTATTGTCGTTGAGTCGGCATCCCTGGCCATGCTGGCGCCGAGAAAGCCGGAGACGTATCCTCCGGGCCTGGACGGCGCTGCCATGCTGATTGCCGGGATCGAAAGGGCCGCGACGACCGCGGCAATGATGAGTTTGCTTTTCATGGGTATTCCTCCTGGTTTCAAGTGGGCGCGGCTTCTGCCGTGCCGGTGCAGAGAGCCCCGCAGAGGGGCCCGTTCATGGGAATCGGCTCTGTACCGGGTGTAACGCAGCCGGTCGGATTCGGTTGACCCGGATCGCGCGAAAAAATCATTCAGTAGAATTTCGTCAATCCGAACAGGAACTTGCTCCCGTTCAGCGGTTCGTTCGGTTCGGCGGTGCCGGCATTGGAGACGTGGTGGTAGCGGTATTCCCCCATGACTGCCAGGTCCTTTTTCAGCAGGTACTGGACGCCGACGCCCCCCTGGTAGGAGAAATCGAGACGGCTCCCCATGGTCGGCAGCCCCAGGTCGACAAAGAGGACGCCGCCGCCGGCAAACAGGTACGGCAGCAGCTTTTCCCCGGCCAGGCCGGTGAACTTCCAGCTCCCCAGCAGGTAGCCGCCGGTCATCGTCCGCCCCTCCCGGTTCACGGCCAGGTGGAGCGGCAGTTCCAGCAGCAGTTCGTGCCGCCCCTGCCACCACGCCCCCTGGCCGACTTCCGGGGAAAGGAAATAGCCGTAGCGGGCGATGACGTCCAGGGTCTGCACCTCGGTCCGGGTGGCGCCGAACCCTGGGTGGGTGATGCCGTAGCCGGCCAGGAATGCCAGCTCGCTGTCGGCAGAGGCGATGTCGGCGGCCCTTGCCGCTGTCCCCGCCGTGCAGAAGAGCGCCAGGAGCAGGATGATCCGTAGCAGGTTCATGGGGTCACCATTTCTGCTTCATCTCGAAGGCGAGGATCTCCGGCAGGTGCCGCAGGAAGGTCAGGATGCTGTGGGGGGACTTCCAGATCATGGTGGTATAGCCCCAGTGGATGCGGCTCCGGTGGTAGAAGCGGCGGATGAATTCGTCGTAGAGCCCTTCCAGCTGCTCTTTGGTCATGCCGTGGGGGACGAAGACGAAGTTCATGCAGTTCATCAGCGGCCACTCCTCGTCGAAGCTCCCCTGCTCGCGGATGGTGGCATAGAGCGGAGCGCCGGGGAAGGGGGTGAACTTGGTGACGTTGATCTCGTCCAGGGGGAGCTGGAGAGCGTAGTCGATGGTCCGCCGGATCGACATCTCGTTTTCCCCCGGCAGCCCCACCATGAAGAGCCCCTTCACCCGCATGCCGGTCTGCCTGACCATCTGCAGCTTCTGTTGGACGTCATCCAGGCCGTAGAAGGTACGGTGCTTTTTGATCACCTCCGGGTCGCCCGATTCGATGCCGAAGTTGACCTGCCAGCAGCCGGAGCGCTTGAGGAGGGTGAGCAGCTCCGCATCCACGTGCTCCAGCCGGGCGATGCAGTTGTAGGTTACCGGTAGCCGCTCCTTTTCCTTCAGTTCGCAGAACCGGGCCACGCGGCTCCGGTCGGTGGTGAAGAGATCGTCGTAGAAGAAGACGTGGCGGATGCCGTAATCGCGGTTGAGCATCTTCAGGTGTTCGACGATATATTCGGGCGAGTTGAAGCGGAAGCCGCGGGAGAAGACCGAGCGGTCGCAGTAGGAGCACTGGTACGGGCAGCCCCGGCTGGAGATGATGCTGGTGTTGGGGGAGGTGGGGTAGCTGAAGAGCGGCAGGGTGTAGCGCTCGGGGAAGCGGGGGAGCCGGTGATAGGCCGGGAAGGGGAGGGTGTCCAGGTCGGCGATATGCTCGCGGACGGCCGACAGGGTGCCGATGCCCTCCTTGCGGAAGCCGATGCCGGGGATGGTCTCCACGTTGCGGCAACCGGCAGCCACGGCCGGGAACGCGTCCAAAAGCCCGACCCCCACGGAACAGGCATGGGCTCCGCCGAAGACCGTGACGATCTCCGGGGCGCGCTCCTTGAGGAGGCTCGCCACCCCGTACCCCTCCAGGAAAGAGGAGGTGGTGCAGGAGAAGCCGACCACGTCGGGCCGACGGCGCAGGATCTCGGCCACCAGCGCCTCTGCCGTCATGGGGGAGGCGTAGCAGTCGATGATCTCCGTGGCGATGCCGCGTGCCTCCAGGTAGGCGGCAATGCTCATCATACCCAGGGGGGGCATCAGGTTGAAGATGGTGGTGATGTCTTTTCCGGTGCCCATCCAGTTGCTGCCGTAGGGATGGACGAACAGGACGTTCATGAGGGCTCCCTCGCGGGTGTCGTATCGGGAGACCATGCTAGTCGGTTTGCCGGGAGAAAGCAAACGGAAACGTCAGCCCTGTCCTGCCTCTGCCAGGGGTGGGCAGCGGCGCGGGATTCACTTTAGGCTTGTATCTCGCCCCTGCTGTGTCATAATCACGAGTGTCCCGTCTCCCCGTCGAGACAGGACGCTCGGGACTTTTTCCCATATGTCGTCCCTCCGGAAACCCCGGCCGGGACGTTGCGATTTTTCATCTGATCCACACCCAGGGGGGTGAATGAAACGGTCCAGTCAGGCAGAGTATTTCCCCTTTGTCATCCCGGTTGCACAGAGGCTCTGGAACGAGCTGGAGCTGGGCGTCGCCACCGCAACCATCCGGGAGCGGCAGCTCCCCACCATCATGTTTTTCCGCGAGCTGGCCGTCCGCCTCACCCGGCAGCTCCCTGCCGGCAGCGTGCCGGTACAGGCGGGCATGCTGAACCTCTATGCCCTGCAGGGGCGGATATTCCGCTACATCATCAGGCGCTACACCGAGGAGCAGTGCCCCGGCATCATCGAGAGCGCCCTGGCCGACGCCGGCTTTGCCTGCGGCTCGCCCGCGCTCTTCTCCGTGGCGGAGCGCTTCTGCGCCTTCTTTCCCGGCAACGAGCTCCTCTTCGGCACCGTCCAATCCCCTGCTGACTGGCTTCTTGCCGACGATGCGGCCCACGGCCGGAAGCGGCAGGTCGCCACAGAGCTTCTGCTGCTCCGGCTCGCTGCCGAGAACCGCGCCCTCGACCCGTTCCGCGCCATCCTGGACGACCGGGAGCTGGCAGCCACCAGCAGCTATCCGCAGGTGGTGGGAGGGCTGGAACGCCAGCTCGCTACGGCGCCTGCGGTCGAGCCCTTCGAATTCACCCTGCCGGAGCTGCTCCGGCTGCCGCTTCTCGCCGCACCCGATTCCCTCTACGATCAGCTTGAGTTCATCCGGACCCGGTGGCGCTCGGTCCTCCCCGAGGAGCTTCTGGTGGAGATCCAGTCCGCCTTTGCCGTGGTGCAGGAGGAGAGCAGGATCTTCGCCCCCCGCGGCGAGCCGGGTGGCGCGCCGGTGCTGGAATTCGGCCCCGGCCGGGGCGGGACGAACGACTATTACCCGGAACCGGAGCTCTTTTCCGCCGACGTGGACTGGATGCCCAACGTGGTCCTGATCGCCAAGATGGTCTACGTCTGGCTCGGCCAGCTCTCCCTCCAGTACGGCCGCGAGATTACCCGGCTCGATCAGATCCCGGATGCCGAGCTGGACCGCCTGGCCCGCTGGGGCGTGACCGGCCTCTGGCTGATCGGGCTCTGGGAGCGCTCTCCCGCCTCGCAGAAGATCAAGCAGATCACCGGCAACCCCGAGGCGATCTCCTCGGCCTATTCGCTCTTCGACTATGCCATCGCCGCGGACCTGGGGGGTGAAGCGGCGCTCTGGAACCTGCGCGACCGGGCGCTCAAGCGGGGGATCAGGCTGGCCAGCGACATGGTCCCCAACCATACCGGCATCTATTCCAAGTGGACCGTGGAGCACCCGGACTGGTTCGTCCAGCTCGACTATCCCCCTTATCCGACCTACTCCTTCGGCGGCCCGGACCTCTCCTTCGCGCCCGAGGTGAGCCTGCACATCGAGGACGGCTACTGGGACCGGACCGAGGCGGCGGTGGTCTTCAAGCACTATGACCACCGGGACGGCCGCACCCGCTACATCTACCACGGCAACGACGGCACCAGCACCCCCTGGAACGATACGGCCCAGCTCAACTACCTGAACCCCGAGGTGCGGGAGGCGGTGATCAACACCATCCTCCACGTGGCCCGGATGTTTCCGATCATCCGCTTCGACGCGGCCATGACCCTGGCCAAGCGGCACTTCCAGCGGCTCTGGTTCCCGCAGCCGGGACACGGCGGCATCCCGTCCCGCTCCGAGCACGGCATGACCCGGGACGAGTTCGACGCCGCCATGCCCGAGGAGTTCTGGCGCCAGGTGGTGGACCGGGTGGCGGCCGAGGCGTCGGACACCCTGCTCCTGGCCGAGGCGTTCTGGCTCATGGAGGGGTACTTCGTCCGGACCCTGGGGATGCACCGGGTCTACAACAGCGCCTTCATGAACATGCTGAAGATGGAGGAGAACGCCAAGTACCGCCAGACCGTGAAGAACGTCCTGGAGTTCAACCCCCAGGTGCTTCAGCGCTTCGTAAATTTCATGAACAACCCGGACGAAAAGACCGCGGTGGAGCAGTTCGGTAAGGAGAACAAATACTTCGGCGCCTGCGTCCTCCTGGTCACCATGCCGGGGCTCCCCATGATCGGCCATGGCCAGGTGGAGGGGTTCCACGAGAAATACGGCATGGAGTACAAGCGGGCCTACTGGAACGAGGCGGTGGACGAGCACCTGGTGCGGGAGCACGAATGGCGGGTCTTCCCGCTCATGCGGCGGCGCTGGCTCTTTTCCGGCGCCGAGAACTTCGTCTTCTACGACTTCTGGTCCGAAGGGCACGTGAACGAGGATGTGTTCGCCTATTCCAACCGCTCCGGCGACCAGCGCGGCATCATCGCCTATCACAACCGGTTTGCCTCCACCTCGGGCTGGATCAGGAGTTCCACCTCCTTTGCCGCAAAGAATGCGGCCGGAGAGACGGAGCTGCGCCAGACCACCCTGGGGCACGCCCTCGGCTTCAAGGGGGACGGCCGCCACTACTACCTGTTCCGCGACTACGCAAACGGCCTCGAATACATCCGCAACGGCCGCGAACTCTGTGAGCAGGGGCTGTTCGTGGCGATGGAAGCCTACGAATACCATGCCTATCTCGACTTCCGGGAGGTCTGGGACGACGAGTACGGCACCTGGGGGAAACTCTGCCACCAGCTCCAGGGTGGGGGCGTGCCGAGCATGAACGAAGAGGTGAAGCAGGTCCGCTTTGCCGAATTGATCGACCTGGCGCGGGGGCTGCTCAATCGGCACCATGGGCTGTTGACCGGGGACTTCGGCGAACTGGACGCTGCCGGGCTGAACGCAGCCCGCACTGCCTTTGGCGACGATCTGGCAGCCTTCATGACAGCCCTGGCAGAGCAGGCCGGACTGGCCGATGCCGCGCCGCTGCCGCTTGTGCAGGCGGTCCTCAAGGAGCTTTCCTTCCTGGAAGGCCTCTGCAGCGCCAAGGGTGCGCAGGCAGAGACCCTTACCGGCTACACGGCCCGACTGTTCGCCTTTGCCTGGCTCTCGCTCCACCGCTGCGGCGAGCTGGAGGGGCCGGAGGAGATGGCGGCGGCCTCGGCAGAGCTGGTGACGACCTATGGCCTGTTCCGGCCGCTGCAGGAGGAGCTCTATGCCGAAGGGGGCGGAAAGGACGATCCGCTCGCGGCCCTCGACGTGCCGAGCCTGGTGAACCTCTTCCTGGTGCTGCTCCACTGGCAGGAACTATTGACACTTTCTGCAACGGAACAGGAGGAGTGGCTGGACGAGCTGCTCTCGGACCGCGAGGCCGCGGCCTTCATCGGCCGGCACGCAAGCGGCGGCTTCGACTGGTTCATCAAGGAGCGCTGGGAACTGCTGGTCTCCTGGCTGGCGCTCACGGCGCAGGTTGCCGAAGCGGGCGCGGCAAAGAGCGGCAAGGTGCCCGCAGCCAGGAAAAAGGCCATCGACACCGTGCAGAAGGCCCTGACGGCGCGGGCTGCTACCGCCGGATACCGGGTGGACCGCTTCCTTGCCGGTCCCGGAAACGCTGGCCATGGGAAAAAGTAGGCAACCGGGCGCTTTGGGCGGGACCGATCCCGCTCCGCTGCAGGCCGAGATAGACCGGCTCTGCAGCGAGCTGATCGGCCGCGATGCGCGGATGCTCGGCCTGGCGCGGCAGTATTTCACCCTTGCCGACCTGCGGACCGTGGATTCCCGCCGCATCGGCAGCGGCTTCATCGGCGGCAAGGCCGTGGGGATGCTCCTGGCCCGGGCCATTCTCCAGACCGACCGGGACGGCGGCTGGAACACCCTCCTGGAACCGCACGACTCCTTCTATATCGGCACCGACCTCTTTCAATCCTTCATCGATCACAACGGCTGGGGGCAGATCTCCCGCGAACAGCGGAGCACGGCGGGCTTTCTCTCCGGCGCGGCCCGCCTGCATGAACTCTTCCTCCATGGAACCTTCCCCGCCGACGCCCGCCGGGATTTCCGCCGCCTGCTCGACTATTTCGGCCAGTACCCGATCATCGTCCGCTCGTCGAGCCTGCAGGAAGACGGTTTCGGCAACGCCTTTGCCGGCAAGTACGACAGCTTTTTCTGCGTCAACCAGGGGCCGCTTAACGAGCGGCTTGCCGAATTCGAATCGGCGGTGCGCCGCATCTACGCCAGCGCCATGAGCGACGAGGCGTTGCAGTACCGCCTGCGGAGGGGGCTCGACCGCCGCGAGGAGCAGATGGCGGTCCTGGTACAGCGGGTCTCCGGCCGGCGCGAGGGGGGCTATTTCATGCCCGCCTTTGCCGGAGTGGGGATCTCCTACAATACCTTTGTCTGGCACCCCTCCATCGACCCAACGGCCGGGATGCTCCGGCTGGTGGTGGGGCTCGGCACCAGGGCCGTGGACCGGGTGGAGGGGGATTACCCCCGCATCGTCTCCCTGGACCAGCCGATGCTGCTCCCCTTTGCCGACCAGGACGACCTGCGCCGCTTCTCCCAGCGGGATGTGGACCTGCTCGATATCGACGCCGACGCCTTGCGGACAGTGTCGCTGCGCGAGATCCTTGGCCAGGAGCATCGCATCCCCCTGGAGCTCTTTGCCCAGCGGGACGGCAACCACTGGCTGGTGACCTTTGAAAAGCTCCTGACCCGGACCCCGTTCGCCGAGACCATGCGCCGGATGCTGGCGACGCTCAGCCAGGCCTACGACTACCCGGTGGACGTGGAGTTTACCGGCAACTTCCTCGTCGACGGTGCCCTGCAGCTCAACGTGGTGCAGTGCCGCCCCCTGCAGACCCGGGGCGTCCAGGCGCAGCGGGTGGAGATCGCCGAGCGGCCCGACGAGGCCACCCTGTTCCGCTCCGTGGGCAACTTCATGGGCGGCAGCGTGGTCCAGCCGATCCAGCGGGTCATCGCGGTCGACCCGGAAGGCTACACCGCGCTCTCCCTCTCCGACAAGTACGAGCTTGCCAGGATCGTCGGCCGGCTCAACCGGCTGATCCCGTCGCGGGAGGAGCAGCCAACCCTGCTTCTGGGGCCGGGCCGCTGGGGGACCACCACGCCGGGGCTCGGGGTGCCGGTCAGGTTTGCCGAGTTCAACGCCATGGCAGCCCTTGCCGAGGTCGCCTTTTC